>NZ_JAUOQN010000043.1:0-41264 GCF_030547555.1 Salipiger sp. 1_MG-2023
CGTTTCGTTTACACCGAAACCGCTTGTTGCGCTGATACCTGATAAAAGCGTTTCCCGCCCGACACTTCGACGGGGAACGCGAAATGCACTAAGGTTCAACGAACCTAAAGGACGGTTAGCTCAGTTGGTAGAGCAGGGAGCTTACACCTCTCAGGTCGGCGGTTCGAGCCCGTCACCGTCCACCATTCCGGCATAGACGCCTTACTTGGATTCAATTTCTTCGGCCCGCTCACACGCCAGCGTTACTGAAGGATGATGCTCCGGGCCAAACCATCTCGGACCGCCAGACGACAATACGCACGGCCCATCATCTGACTTGGAGTAAATAGACCAAGGCCCGCTGTGCCAGCCGATCTGGTCAGGATTTCGGAACACCGTGCGCGTCCATATCATATCATTCGCTCCTATCTGGACCCGCCGAAACCGGCAGGCAAAACAATGACCCCGCTGCGCCACAGGTCGCCATAAAGGCCCAGCGGGTTCGGCCTGGTGTTTGCGGATGCGGTCTCGGTCACGATCGCTCCTATTAGGATTTGCCCGCGCGCGACTTGCGCACGTTCGCCGCGTTCTGTTCCGCCGCCACCATAGACAGCAGATCCGTAATGTCGTCCCCGTCAGCATACAGCGCCGAGCCATTGCCGCGAACCGTGTGGACGTGGACTAGCATACCGCATGACCAGAGGCGCTCGATAGTCTCGCGCGCATGAGAGCGCGAGAACCCGACGCAAAGAGGGGTGGCGAAAAACACCTGATCCCCAACGGTATGGAGCTCGCCCATCATGTCGAGGAAGGTGGCGCGCTCTTTCAACACCCCCGGCCAGTTTGTCGTGCGTTTGCCGGTCACGTCATCCACGATCAGCGCCGATATATCCTTCGGCCCGAGCATCGACTCCGTGACGCCAAACGACCGCGCGCGGGCGATTTGCTCGCCCTTGGACGGCAGGCGCTCATTCACGGTGATGACGCCCCATTTGCCGTTGAAGTGACCCGTTTCCTTACCGCTCAAAACTCGCCGCCTTTCTGTCTGCTTTCTTTCTCGATACAGAAAGCGATTGCGACGGTCAACGAAATATGCTTACTGTATTTGATATGAAAACAGGCCGCGTAGGCGGTCCAAACACCCCGGAGGGGAATCTATGTACACCCAAGACGAAGTGAAAGCAGTTTGTGCCGAAATGTTTGACGATTTGCGGATGACAGAGGAGGGCGCAGAGCTATCCGAAGACGGCCTCAGCGCATTGATCCCCTACTACGCGCATGGTCGGATGAACGCTCACAGCATCGACCTTGAGTTAATGGCTAAGAGCGCATTGATCTACGCCCGCCGAGAACAGCCCCAAACGCAATCCAACTAGCCCGCCACAATGAAAGGGCGGGTCACACCCGCCCCGCCACATCACGCCTCGTAATTCGTCAGCGCCTTGACCTATGCGCCGGTGAAGCGCGGGGCCGTCAGTCCAGATCGTAGCCATAGATGCGCTGCATCCAAGACCGGACGCTGCGCATCTCGTCGTCGGTCAGCACGCGGTCCCATTCAAGCAAGGCGGCAATCTCGCCGTCGTAATAGTTCGACGTGTAGACCGCCCCGTTGTTGTTGAAGTTGCCGAGATAGCTTTCGACGTTCGGCGTGGTCACGCCAGACTGCGCCGCCGTGCTGATGGCCGTGCCTGCATTGGCAATGGTGTTGGCAACCATTGCCTGAACTGTCGTGCCGTCGTGGCTGGCGACGAACGACTGCCACCTGCTGTTTGTGACCCCGAGCCTGATAGCAGGGGTGTTCGCGCCGACGTTGATCCGCGTCCCGCTTCCATCGACGGAGATATTCGAGCGGGTATTCGACGCGGCGACACTGCCGTAGATGAACCCCAGCACTCCGATCTTTCGGATCGCCACAGCGATAGTGCGCTCGGCCCCGGCGACCGGCCCGCCAGTGTAATAGTCGTTCGACCCGTCGAAGATCCATTTCGGAATGCCGTCGCTGTCATCGTAGACGGCCTGTCGGCTTGCCGTCGCCTGCACCATGTCGTCGCCTCCTGGCACAAGGTTGGTCAGGGTGGAAACGTCTGCGGTGAATGCGCCATGGAACACAAGGCCATCGAGGTCTGTCGGGCTGAACGGGGTCGAGCCGATCCAATTTCGCGAGCGCATTTCGCCAAGGATCAGGTCGGACATATTGTCCGCGCCCTCTTGCGACAGGTGGTAAATGTCGGTTGGCGCGTCGTTGAACTGGCTGATGTCGATGCTGTAGTCGGTATTTACGAGTCCATCCGCCCAGTGCAGAATGTGCCCGTCGAATGCCTCGCGCGATGCCATTTCAAGCCAGATCGCCTGAGCCTGCCCGCCGCTATAGGTCGAGCCGTAGGTGTTGATCGGCGGGATGACCAGCCACTTATTGTGCGGGATTGTCGCCACGGCGTCTGCGATCAGATCGACATAGGCCACGACCTTATCACCGGTCAAATCGTCAATGCCATTTTGCGAGCCGTCCCAGATCACGACCGGGTAATCCAGAAGATCGGTGTTCGCCAGCGTCGTGAACTGCTCGCTGACTTGCGTGATGTTGTTGCCGCCCTCTGCGATGTTCTGGACGCTCAGGCCGCTTGCCGTGTCCATGGTCTGCCAGAGGCTGATTCCGCTGGCGCCGTCCATCAGGCTATCGCCGCCGACGAGAATGCCCGTTGCATAGTCAGGCACGACAGCCCAATCGAACGCCTGCGTCACGCCGCCCCGGCTGTTGCTCACCGTTACGCTGGCCGGGTACGTTCCGATATCGTCACCAAGGGTGCCGCTGATGACGCCCGTAGCTGCGTCGATGCTCAGCCCGCCGGGCAGGTTCGATGCGCTCCACACAAGGTTTGTCCCGGTCGCGAGGCTGGACAGATCCAGCGACACCGCCGACCCGGCGTCGGCGCTCTGGTCGCTCACGGCGGACAGCGCCGGCGCAACGTCCGTGCGCACGCGGCTGTAGTTGGTCGCGCCGGGCACCGTGGCAAGCACGTCTTGGCCCAAGGTGAAATCGACGCCCGCCGTCAGCGTCTCGGTGATCGGCAGCCCGCCGGATGCATCGGCATTGACGTTCGACCAGCCGTCAGAGGCTGGCTCTGCGCCGCGCGTAACCGCCTGCCACGAGTAAGGTTGGATTGTGCTGCGCTCAGCCATTGAGACGGACCTCGACATTATCGCCCGACGTGCGGGCCGTTTCCTTGGGGGTAATGGTGATCAGCACGTCATCGCCCGAGACTCGGGCCGTCAGGACGACGCCGAAGCCTGTGACGGGCGCGCCGAGGCCGAGAGAAAGACTAAATCCGAGCATTGCGCACCTCGCATAGTGAGTGACGCCCCCGACAGCGCGCCGGGGGCGTTGGTTAGATCGGAGGCGGGGATCACCCGCGCCGCAGCGCCTCTTTGGTGGGGAGGGTGCTGGGCTGGATCGGCAGAGCGCGGCCAATGGCTTGCTCGGCCTTGGCTTTCACCATGTCGCGAAGCATGTCGTCGCTGGGCGCGAAGTGCTGGATCGCGTCAGGCACAGATCGCTTGGCATAGGCGACGCCACGTTCCAGAAGCTCGGACGGTTCCAGCCCCTCGGACAGCGCTACGTTGACGCCTGATAGGATCGCCGCGTGCAGCGCGTCACGATGCCGGGCCTCGATCTCGATGCCGGTCTTGGCCTTGAGCGTGGCCGCCGCGCTGTTGATGATTGCGGTCAGCAGAGCGCCGAACAGCGCCACGATGGCCGGGGTGGCCACGTCGAGGATTTCAGTCCACATGGATCAGCCTTTCAGGTTGGTGATGATGTAGCCGGAGCGGTATCCGCCGGCCTGTTTGATGCGCAGCCCGTAGGGCCGCAGCCGCTTGTTGGCGCTGCACACGAACGCCCGGACGCACCCGGTGGCATCGAGCGCGCCGCCGTCCGCCGTGTCGTAGATCCGCGAGGCCACGCCGTCCGCGTCGAGCACGCCGGGGTGGCGGCGGACGGCATCGAAGACCCGGCGCTGCATGGGCGTGAGGACTGCGCGGGCAGCGTCCGGCGCCCGCCCGTCCGGCAGTGCCCCGCCGCAGACCGGGCAGCAGGTCACAGCAGAGCCTGCGCGTCGGTGATGAATTGCGACACCAGCGCCCGAAGCGCGCCCGTGTCGTCGTCGGTCGGATCGGGGGTGAGCACGTCGGCTTCCGGGGCGTCGCCATAGCCCTCAGCCTTCAGCGCAGCGTCATAGACCCGCGCGATATCCGCGATTTCCGCCGCCTTATCGGTGCCATTGATGACCCGGCGCGCGCTGGCGAAGTTGCTCTTTTCCAGAGTGATATAGTCGGGGATCGACTTGCCCGTGAACCAGCCTTCCATGCTGCCAACCACGAGGATCGGCGCCGCGATTTCGGGCTGCTTCACCACGTCGGGATCTGTGGTCAGATCCAGCCCGAGCTTTTCACCAGCCTTGCGGTAATTGTCTTCCCACGTAAGCTGCACATACCCGCGCCCATGCCATGGGTAATAGCGCAGATTCGCCTTGCGCCATGCCTCGCTGAGCCAATAGGCTTCGACAACGGGCTTCATGGTCCGCGCTGTCTCCCAGTAGCCAGTAGCCAGAATGTAGGCGAGCTGATTGCGCAGCACGTTCCGCGCCCTCGCGGTTTCGATGATCAGGCGCGTGTCGCCAAGATTGAGGTCGGCTTGCATTGTCGTCTCCCATGCGGAAAACCCCGCAGACGGGGCGTTGTGGGTGATGTGTCGGAGGGTCAGCGGTGGCTGCTGCGAATGATCTCGTCAGCGAGCCGCCGGGTTTCGCGGCTATTGTCTTCCAGCGCCTCAACGTGCTTGCGATTGGCTTCTGTGTTCCGGTCCAGCGCTGCGCTGTTCCGGTCCAACGCATCGACAACATTGCGGGCCTGCGTCCCGTCGATCAGCGCCCCGGCAACCTCAAGATTCCCGCTTTTGGGCGGCTTCTTGCGGAAAAACCCGTAGAGCGTCAGGGCGGCGAGGCCGAGGCCAGCGGCGATGTTGGCGATGTATTCAGGCGTCAGCGTCTCCATGTCCGACCTCGCCCCAGATCCTCCGAAGCGCGCACGACGTTCACGCCTTCGAGGAGGACAAAGGTCGAATAAGCAGCAACGGCAGAAAGCCCGCCCCCGGCGAACGCCGACAGCGTAAAGCCAAGACTGAACTGGAACCAGAACATCGCCGACACGGCGCTTGCCAAGATCCGCAGGTGCGGGCTGTAGGGAAACGCCTGGAAGGTTCCGTTCACGATCAGCGCAACCAAGCGCACGATCGCGCAGCACAGTACGATCAAGGCCCACTGCCGTTCGTCCAGCCAACTCGCGAGGCTGCTATAGCTCGCGCTGGTGTCGAACATGGTCGGCTGCCAGTTGAGCGCAGCCCCCATCCACAGGCAGGGCCAGACCATAATCCACTCGGTGACGCGCATCGGGAAATGGTTCCGGACGCCGTCCTTCAGCCGCACGACAATCACAGGGTCAAACCACGTTGGGCGGAATTGGTGGGTTTCATGGATCATGCCTCATGCGCCCTGACACAATTCCGGTCATTGCAGAATCGCGGATGTGCCCCGATTTCGTTAATACCCATTTCGACCTCTCATCAGGTTGGGGTGGTAGCCCTCGGGCCGCGTAGCCGCGCGGCTCGGGGGTGCAGGTTAGGTGGAGACGATTTCCCACATCTGCCGCGTATCGCCGTGCAGCGCGGGCCGCTGAGAGCAATTCGACGCCAGAGCCAGCGAGCTTTCGCGGTTGATCAGCGTGCAGACGGTCGGGCTGTCATCGCCGTGCAGCAGCACCTGCCAATGATGCTCGATGTTGTTCGTCGCGGTCGAGGCGTCCTGCGTGCGCACCTCGATCGGCAGCCCGATCGCGCGCCGGTTCGCATATGATCCGTTGCCCCCGGTGGATAGCGAAATCGTAGGTGCCGCCGCCTGTTTGAACATCCAGAACTCGGCCTGCCGCTCAACAATCCAGTTGATGCCGGGGTCGTCAAGGTCGGTCGTCAAATAGGTGTTCGTGCCCCAAGTCAGGCCCGACGAGAGGAACCGGCCCATGTGCTTGAGCCGGATCGTGTCGCCGTCCTCGAAGGGCCAGTAGTCCCAATCTTTCAGCGCCAAGAGGTTTGTCGTCCGCAGGGCTCCGGTGTGTTTGAAGCTGAAATCATCCTGCCGATAGTAGGGGGTTCCCCGCAGCGTGTTCATGTCGTCGGTATTCACATCATCGAAATCGAACGCGGCGAACACGTTTGTCGTGGCCCACATGAACCCCTCTTGCGCGGGGAAATAGTCGCAATTCCACAGGCCACCCTCTTGGCAGCCCCGCATCGCGACCAGCCCACCCGGCCAGACGTCCCAAAGCCCTTCTTCGTCCAGATCGGCCACAGCGCGCCGGATCAAGATATTGCCCTCAGGCCAGTCTGCAGAAATGCGCGAAGCAGGAACCGACATATAGATGAAATCATCATCCTCGGTCTCATCAAGATACCGTCCGACAGGCATGCCATAATGGCGGCACGACGCCTCGTCATCGGACAATTCCAGTATGGTGCCGATTTCCGCCCACGTCCGGCCCCGATCGTCGGAATAGCGCAGAGCCTTTTGATAGCCACGCCCGACGCCCGCATCTTCGCCGCAGACCATATAGAGCCGATCACCGCGCTGCCGCACATCCGCGACCGTGGACCCAAAATTGCCACCGTCGAACTGGATCTCCCCGACCTCGGTGAAATTCACTCCATCCGTGCTTTCCAGCAGCGCCAGCCGGTTCCCGCCGGCGTTGTTGTAGTCGTAGACGTTGACATACAGCTGCACGTAGTCCGTGCCGTCCTCAGTCACGCTACAGGCCGCGATATCCCCGTGCCGCGCGCCGAGTAAGCAATCACACACGCCATTGTCACTGTCGAGAGGCGTGCCCGTTGCCGTCGCTTGAAAGCGCTCTCCAATCGAGTTCGCGGACGCGCCGAGGGCGGTGAAGTCGGTGCTGCCGATGTAGCGGATCTCGTACCAGTTCCCGACCACAAGCTCCCCGCCATAGGCGATCAGTCCTGCAGTGCCGGTGCCGGAGGTCGCACTCGTAGCGATGAAATGATCATTCGGGCCGTGGCCTATTTCTGCCCCGCAAGCCACCCAGTCCGTGTCGCCCGCCGTGACGATACGGTAGCGGCGCCCGATGGTCAGCCCCCCAGAACCAACGGTTCCGACCCATCGCACGGCGCTATTTACGAAGCTGTCGAGCGGCGCCGACCACGTTCCGGTCGAAAAGTCGATGACCGGATTCCCGCCGTTGTTGATCGAGTTCCGCCCGTTGAACAGGTTTCGCAGCGTGCCATTGTCCTGCAACCCGTCCGCGTCGATATACCGAAGATAGACCCTCGGCGGATAATGCGTCTCAGGCAGGTACGCCAACGTCTTGGAGTAGACAAAGTATCGGTCGTTGAATTTGACCTTGTTGCTGTTTTGCGCGTGTCCGACGGACGCGTCTTGCAGCCGCCCGCCCAGCAGGACCGGCGGGATTTCTGCGATACGAAGTGATTGCATGGCGGGGCCTTTCGTTACCAGGTGGCAAGCGCCGCGCGCTTCCATGTGTTCGTCGCGGTGCAGACGTAGAAATAAGAGGTGTCGAACCGGGTTTCCCCATGGACTCCGGATGCAGTCGCAGACGTAGGCGTCTGGAAACGCGGCGGCTTCGCGAGGCGGCTGTTGGAGCCGACCACTGTTTCGAGGACATACGACCCGCGCAGAATATTCGGGCCATAGAGCCCATTGTCCGAGCCGGTCAGCTCCTGAACCCCGGTGTATGCATTGCGGCAGTTGTTGCCGAACACCTGATTGTAGAGCGCGTAATAGGTGGTGCCGTCATAGACGAGCTGTTTCATCCGCACCGCCGCCGCGGAGGTGTGCGAAATCGCGTCCCGCACGATGACGTTGCCGTAGACGATGCAGTTGCTCGACCCGTTCAGCAGGATCGCTGCCGTATCCACCAACGTGCCACCGCTGGTCTCGCCCCACTCCTCGATCCAGTTCCCATAAATCGAGGTGTAGTCGCTGATCCGCGCCTCGATCGGATACGTGACGCGGGTATAGCGGTTTCCGTAGATCAGCCCGTTTTTCCCCGGCAGCAGCGTGGTGTCGGCCTCGCCGCCGATGATCGAGCCATAGACGCAGTCGAGAAAATCGTTGTCGTGGATTTTGTGGTGCTTGAACTCTCTCTTCGAGATCACCCCGACATATGCATATTGGAACCAGCAGCCCCGGATTGTGATGCTCTCGCCCGAGCCGTCAGCCGGATCAGCAGAGACATAGATGCCAGCATCAATCGCTCCATAAAACGAACAGTCCGCGACCGAGATCCGGCTCGCACCGTAGAGCATGAGCCCGCTGTCGCCTTGGCTGTCGCCCTCGTCGTTGTTGCGGAAGATCGTGCTGTCAATATCGACGCTATCCCACGGGCCATGAACCCGCAGGAGATCCGGCGCGTACCCGCTTGTCGCGGTTGGCATCTCACGCCCGTCAAATTCCCCGCCGGTCCAGTTGAGCGTCGCCCCGGCTTCCGACGCGTTCAATCGCACGATCATTTCGCCAGACGGGAAGCTGGTGGTTGCGCGCAGAACGCAATTCGCCGGGAGTTTGACCGTCAGGCAGTCGCCATCAGTGGCGTATGTTTTGATCGGCGTTGCGATCGGCCAATCAACCCGCACCGAACTCAGCTCGACATTGTTCGACTGCGCCCACTCGATTGCTGTCTGGATGGTCGCGCCGTTGTCCGTTGCGCTGTGCGCCGCGAACTGCTCGAAATAGGCCATGCTGCCGGACGGCACCCATCCTGGCATGTCTGTAATCACCGACTCGCCGGTATAGACCAGCTCCATGTTCCCGACCCATGCGATGCTGTCGCCCGACGAAAACGTGCTGCTGTTTGTCGCAGTGATCTCCGCGACGAATGAAGCGGCCTGTGCCCGTGTTTCGAACTCCGCAGGCCCGCGCAGCGCCCACGTCTCGCCGTTGTCCTGCACGATGCCGCCTGCATCATCCCGGACCAGCAGGGCGCCCATAATCCGCACCGCGTTGACGCGCTCGCCACAGTCGTCGGACATGAAGCCGGAAACCGTGATATACTCGCGGCTGACCTGAAGCACGTTGCGCGCCTCAGCGCCGCCCATCGCGCGCGGGGTCTGCGTATAGCTGCGCGGGTTGCCGTAGAGCGTATATGCCGCCCGCGTGCCGAGGTGCCAATCTTCGACACCGCCTTCCACGTTGGGAATGGTGTTAGCCATGTATTGCAGCGTCTCAGAAGACCCCCGCGCCTCGATCTCGTCCAGACGATCTGCAACTGGCCCGCCCGCGACAAGCTCAGACCCCAACGTGTCGACAGACACGGGGCCGGTGGTTCCGTCAAGGATGCCGATCAGGCTATCAGCGCCGGACAGGTTTGGCTTGTCGGTGATGCGAACTGTGTTTGTCATGGTCGCTCTTTCAGATGATTGTAGCGGTGAGCGGACCGGAAGGCCCGACGCTAAGGCCGTCGACAGACGTGACGGCAAGGTAATAATCCCACACCCCCTGAGGCGCGGTTGCAGCGCCCTGGCCGTAGATGACGAGGCCGGAAACGGTGCCGTCGAAGTCAGCCGATGCGAGCAGGCCGAAGCTGGTGTTGCCGGTGGCCGTGATCGTGTCGAGCGCCTGCCCGTTTTCGCTGATTGCCGTGCCGGTGACGGTGGTGCCGCCGGTCAGGCGCGGGGTGACGGTGCCCGCCGTGCGGCCGGAGACGACCACGCCCACGCGATAGACCCTGCCGGATGGGGCCGAGAGCGCGAAAGTCAGCGATCCGGCAGCGCCTGCCGTGTGCGTTGCGCTGTCGCCGGAGATCGCCCAGCCCGCGCCCGCCGTCATGTCGCTGACGCTAACCAGCGTCACCCGCTCTGCCGCGCCGTCGATGTGCGTGATTTCCGTGCCCGCCGAAATATCGGTGTAAGAGGCGATTGCGTCGTCCGATGTGTCCAGCGTGTTGCCGGTCGCCGTGCGGTAGATGGTCAGTGCGTAGGCCGTGGCGTCCGATGTGGCGGCGCTGATCGTCGCCCGGCCATTGCCGCCCGCCACGGTCACGTCGTCGTCGTTCAGCGCCGCAGGAGCCGCCACAAGGCCACTGCCGAGCGTATAAGTCACGGTGTCGGTGTATGCGCTCGCATCGCCGTAATAGGGCACGGCCCGCGCGCGCAGCTCCACCACGTCGCCGGTGTCGTAGCCATCGATGAACACGGCGCCCCCCGATCCGGTCAGGCTGGTCGTGCTCCATTCTGTCGCGCCGCTCAGGCGGTGGTCGATCTCGAACTCGTAGATCGTCGCGGTGCTGACATTTGCCATCCCGACCGTGACCGAGAACAGATAATCGTAGGCGAATTGGCCGCCGCTGCCATAGATCAGCTCGCCGGTGCTCTCGTCCGGGTAATAGTCGATCTCCCGGATGATCGGCGTGTCCGGCGCTTCCGGCTCGTCGGATTCATCGCCCGGCACGCCATCCCAATCCGGGGGCGTGTAGGCCGCGACCAGCGCGTCAAGCTCTGCCGCCGCATCGTTCGTCAGCGTCAGGCGCATGGACCCCTCGTCACCGGGCGCGACTTCCAGCACCAGAGCAGGCTCAGTCACCAGATCCGCCGGGCCGAACGTGCAGAACGTGCCCACCGGCGGCACGTCGCCAGAGACGGTGACGACCTGCGCATTCCCGCCGGCGCCTGTCACCGGGGATAGCATGGCCGCGCCGACGGTATCGGCCTCGCTGAACTGCTGCCACGCCAGCACGTATGTCGTGCCGTCCGTCATTTCGACGGGCTCGGCCAGCGTCACCCGGTTGCCCGAGGCGCGCACCACCCGCGTCGAAACCTGCTCGCCGGACAGCACGAAATGCGAGAGCGTCACACGGTCGCCGCGCGATGCCGTGCGGGCCTGAAACTGCTGCATGACTTCCCACGTATCGCGGCGCAGGATCGCCTCTTGCATCCGCCGATAGCACTCCGTCGCCACCTCGTCGGGATAGACTTTCCCCGGCATTTCCCATTCTTCGAGCGTGTCAATGTCGCCGGTGTGGCCCGGCCATTCGATGATATGCTCCGCCGCCTCGTAATCGTCTGTCGCGTCGTTGAACGCGATGCGGATCGCGTCTGGCGGGTCGATGGGCGTGCGCGATCCAGAGAACGACCAGCTATTCACCGCGTTGATGTGGTCGCAGACCGGGTTGATTTCGTCATCGGCGCTGTCGAGGATGACGCCCAGCTTGCCGCCGTCCCGGCGCGGCGATGCCCGGCCCGCGCCGCAAATCTCGATATACCGCTCCCGCACGGTCTGCCCGCCGGTCCAGATCGAATTATAGGTCAGGCTGTGCTCGTCGCAGTATTCCCAGAACGCCTGCAATTCATCCCAGAGGATCAAGTCATCCTCGACAGGATCGCGCCGCCACGGACCTTGTGCCATCGCCAACAGCGCGCCCGCCGGGTTTTCCGTCAGCCCCTCAGCCCAGGTTGACCCGTTCCAGCACAGGCACCGGCGCTGGACCACCGCCGACAGCTTGGCAATCGTGCCGTTTAGCGCCGACGACGCTTTCGCGCGCACCGAAATCAGCGCCATAGGCGTCGGGGCGCTGATCGGGTAGCGGTAGCGGACGGACTGCACGGCGTAGATCGCCATCTTGGTCCGGCCCTTGTCGCTGGCGTCCTCAACCTTCGTCGCCGTCATGCGGATCTGCCATTTTCCGGTGGATGACGGGCGAATGCGGCGCTCGAAATACAGGGCAGACGTATCCAGCCCCTCGAAGGTCTCAGTCCTCAAGAACTGCCACGCGTTGTCATCGTCTTTGTCAGCGTAGGCGCGGATTTCGATATCAACAGTCGCCGCGCCTTCCGAGTGGTCAGACTGGCTGTTAAAGTTGATCAGGCCGCCCGGCGCGCAGAAAATCAGCGTGATCATGTCGGTGGCCCGCTTGGTCGTTCGGATCACCGGATGATAGGTCAGCGTCTCGACCTCTTGGCCCAGATCGTCGTAATAGTCAGGCGCTGGCAGCTCATCAGACGATCCGGCGGCATCGTCGGGCATCACCACATACGGCGTGATCGTGACCCGCTCGTCGGCGTCCAGCCCCTCGCGCGTCTCGTATTCGACGCCCTCGTAATCATCAATCGGGGTGTCACCGATCCAGATGTCGGAGATGTCCAGCGGCCCGTTGCCCCATGTGAAGCAGGCGCGCATGAACATTTCGCCGTCGATCACTTCATAGTAGGGCGGCACGACGAAATTCGGCGCCATCCGCATCCGGCCCATGACCAGCGGAAAGGCGTTGTTCAGGCTGGCGCTGTTGTTCCAGCTGCTCAGGCTGTAGACGTCGCTCGCCGGTGCCGCGTCGATCTCCTGCGGCTGCGGCACGAGGCTGTTGATTGCCCAGCCGACAAGCGCAGTCGTGGCAAGGCTGACGCCAAGAGAAATCGCCGCATAGCCCAGCGTGCCCGCCGTCGCGCCGACCGCGCCCGCGATGGTGCTCGTCAAGAATGCCGAAACCGGGTCGCCCGGCGTCAGCACCAGCCGCACCGTCGTCCCGTCATGCGGGATCACCCGGCCCCACACGCAACTCGGGATCGGCGCGGCGGTGCTGCCGTTGATCAGCGTCACCGATACCCGCTCGCGGGTCGCTTCGAGCGGATAGACCCCGGCCACGATCTGCGCCACGGTCAGCCCGTGCAGCACGTCGCGACGCTTGGCCTGCTCGGGTGCGAGGCTGTGATGGTAGATGACGTGGATCAAATCAGCGCCTCATGGCGATAGATGCCCGACAGCCTGCGCGTCCAACGCGGGTCGCTGTGCGGGATGATGACGGTCTGCGGGCGATTGGCGTGCAGCACGCGGCTGCGGCTGGTCGCGATGCCAAGGTGAAAGTCGTTGCCGAGCATCCGATAAAGCACCGCGTCGAACGGCTGCGGCTCGTCCACCTCGCGCCAGATGCCAGCCTCTATGTCGTCGCGGATCGCCTCGCCCCGCACCACGCCATAGTCGGCGATGTGGTCGCGCGACGGCAGCGTGATGCCCAGCATTTCGGCATAGACCAGTTGCAGCAGGCCGTAGCAGTAGACCCCGCTGCGGTCCGTGCCGTGCGGCCTGTAGGGGATGCCCACGTAATCAGCGAAGGTCACAGCGCTTCAAGCCCCGGTACGCGGTCAAGCGTCATGATGTGCATCTGCGCCGGCTCATCATCGACAAAGGCGTATGACGCCTCGACCGTCACGCCGTCCGCCGAATAGCTCGTGTCGATGATCTGCATTCCCAGCCATTCTGCCTCGACTGTGGACGGGTCAGCGCTGGACACGATGGCGACATTCAGCACAGGCCGGGGCGAGACATAGGACCGCACCAGATCCACCAGCGCCGCGCCGCCGTGCATCAGGGTCAGTTGCACGCTCTGGCTGTCCTGCTCGCTGTCGCCCGGCGGTTCCAGCGTCATCGGCAGGAATTGCCAGTAATCGCTTTCAGGGTCGGCGCCCTGCCAGTCAGACCGGCAGCCCAGCACGTAGGGCGTGCGCGTGATGACCTCGCAAGGAGCCGTGCAGGCGCGGATAGGTGTAGCAAGCTCCGGGTGCGTGATTTCCACCAGCCCGATTTCGAACACGCTTCCGTCCAGCCCGTCCTGTGTCCGGCGCAGGTCATACGAAATGCGCCGGGTCATAGCGGCTGCTCGATCACGACGAACGAGAACACCGGGCGCCGCGCGCTGAAGCTGCCCACGTCGAACGCTTCGGACCACTGCGCGAGGATCATCTGCTCGTGCAGGATCACGGCCCCGTCCTCATCCAGCAGGATCTCGCCGTCTTCATCCGTCATCGCCGCGCCGTCGTTGACCGGGTGCCGCATCCAGAAATAGCTGCTCCCCTCGTCCAGATCCTCGATGAAGAAACGCTGAAGATCATTATGCTGCTGCGCGGTCAGTCGCAGGCTCACGTTGTGCGTGGTCCATGCCATGCGGCTCTGAAGGATGCCGCGCGGCGGGCCTTTGTCGCCCTGGACGGACTTCTTGACGCTCGCGCGCGTGGCCGTGTAGCCGGATTGCAGCGGCTTCGGTAGGTCGGTCGGGAATGTGGGATAGGTCATCGGCGCGCCACCGGCTTACGATTCAGGCGGGGGCTGTTGCTGGCCTTGCCGCTGTTCATCATTTTCACCAACTGCTCGCTGGCCTCGACACGCTGCACAACGCCCGATGGCGTCACTTCGGTTGCAACGCTCACGAGGCCCGACGCGTTGTTCACGGTCTGGACGTTGACCTGCGGGCTTGCCGCCGCCGACGCTGCCACCTTTGGCGCAGAAGCGACACCTTGCCCTTTCGTGTGGTCAACAACGGTTTCGTTTGGGTGGACCATAGCGAGATACCCGCCCTTCCCGTCCATCCCACCGCTGCGCGCTCCCGATCCGGTATAGCCGCCGCCGTCGAAGGATTTGACGCTTGTTCCGGTCAGCCATCCCATGACGCTGCCAAAGATGCCCGTGCCGCCGCCAAGCTGCATGATGGTCGAAACCAGATCCTGCGCCAATGCTTTCAGCGCGGCGTCAGCCAGCCAGCTTCTTAGCGCATCGCCGACGCTCTGCCCCGCCTGCGCCGCGCTGAGAAGCGTCTGCGTCAGGCTGGCATATCCGCTTTCCAGCGTCTTGAGCCGGGAACTTTCAACCTTGGTGTCAGGCGACTCGATCTTTGCCAGCGCCTCCTGGTAATCCTGCATCGCCTCTGCGCGCGCGGCCATGGCCTCGGACTCGGTGATCTGATTTAGCCGCAGGGCCTCATCCACCACCCCAATTGCCTCGGCATATTCTTGCTCCGCCGCGACAGCCGCGTCCTGAGATGCCCGCAGGCTGTCGATGGCCTTCTGGCTGGCCTCTGCCGCCTGTGTGCGCTCGCGCTCTGCCTGCTCTGCCTCGCGCGTTGCCGACGCCTGCGCATTGCTCGCCGCCGTTTGGTTCGCGAACGTGGTGGACGGGTCGCCGAATGCCTGTGCTTCCTCGCGCCGCCGCGACATGTTCACGCCGCCGTTGTGCGCGCCAAGCTCCGCGATGCGCTGCGAAACAAGCTGGTCATTGCCGTTTTGCAGCGCGTCCAGAACGCCGCCAAGGTCGCCGCCCTGCTGGAACTCGCCCGCGCCGTAGTTGTGCAGGAGAGACGCCATTGCGCCCTGCTGAGCCCCGGTCATCTCGTTGAACCGATCGAAGCCAAGCTGGTCGATCATTGTGTTGAAATAGTCGGTGATGCGCCGTTGCAGGTCGCGCTCTGCATCCTCGAAGGAAACCGACACGCCCTGCGTCACGGCGCTGACGTTGCCTTGCGCGTCGGTCGTCGTGTCGCTGCCGTAGCCCGCGCGGTAGTGGTTCACGTCCCAATAGGGTTCGCTGCGGAAGCCCTCGCGCGCTCGGATCAGGGATTTCGCCGAATCCATGCCCTCGGCCCGGTTGATCCAGTCGCTAAACACGCCGCCCGCGCCGTCGAACATCCCGCCAAGCGCGCCGCTTATATCCAGCCCGGTCACACTCGACAGCCAGTCGAACATGCCCTTTGCGCTCGCCGCCGCGTCGTCCAGCGCGTCCTTCAGGTCGTAGGTCTTCAGGATTTCCGCGTCGAGGACTTCCAGCGCCTTCTCTGCCCGGCTGATACGCGCCCGGTCTGCGTCCTCGGTCGCGGCCTGCAATTCCGCCTCAAGCGCAATCCTTTCACGCCCCAGCCGCATCACCTCGCTCTCAGCGTCGGCATACTGGCGCAGAAGCCTCTCGGTCTCTGTGATACCCGCTGAGGCTTGGTCCGCTGCCTGTTCAATCAGGTTGCCGACCGCCGCGAAGGTATCCCCGAAGCGGTCGCCCGCTTCCTCGACAGACCCGGCAAGCGAAATCATCAGCGCCTGCAATGCTTCCGCCGCTGCAATGATCTCCTCCGGGCCCTCTGCGCGCGACAGGGCGGAAAGCCGCCCCATCAGCGTAGATGCGTCCTTTGTGGTCAGGTCGAAGTCTTTGCGCAGGCTGCGGAGCGTCTTAGCATAGGCATAAGCCGCCTGTCCGTCGTCATCGATGCCTGGGGCCGAACCTGTGACGGTCCCGAAGCCGCCCGCGATGCCGTCTGCCGCCGATTGCAGAGCACGGGCCGCCGTGACCCCGGCAAGCTCCTGCGTCACCCCGAGCGCCCGCTGCACCTCGTCTGCAAGGTCGCCGTATACCGCCCGCAGGTCGGAAATCGGTTGCCGCGCCGCTTCCGCCGCCGCTGCATAGGCGTCGGTCGCCTCGTTCAGCGACTTTTGCTTGTCCGCTGCCGTTTCAGCCTCGCCGCCCATAGCAAAATAGGCGCCGGCCAAGGGGGCCGCGATAGCCACCGCCGCGCCCGCGATGGCGCCGAACGGGCCGAGAATGCCGAGAACCTGCGACCCCTGCTGCGCGAAGGCTGTGAATGCGCTGGTCCCGCCGCCGACCTGCACCGCAAAGTCACCGACTTGATAGCCAAGCTGCTGGAACGCGTTCTTGTTGCGGTTCACCACCGCCATCATGCCGCCCTGCGTGTTGGTGTTCGCAGCCATCGCAGCATTCACGCGGTTGATCTTGTCGACTGTCTGGTCGTATTCGCGCTGAATGCCGTCCTGCAAACGGGCCATCTGAGCCGCGTCGATCTTGCCCGCGTCGAACTGCGCCGAAAGCTTGCGCATCGCGACTTCCTGCCGGGCCACAGCGCGCGACAGCGGGTCATAGGACTTTTCCAGGTTCAGGACTTCCCGCGCGGCCTGTTTCGCCGCCCGATCGTGGGCCTCCTTTTCCAGGTCCAGCAGGATGCGGATGCGCTCTGTGACGTCAGAATCAGCCATATTTCCTCACAAGCTCCGCGTATTCGTCAGCCGTGGGCGCCTGCACTTCCGTGTCGTGCGCCTCGTTCCAGCCCTCAACGAAATTGATGAAGTCGCGCGGCGTCATCGCCCGCACCTCTGCCGGTTTCAGGCCGGTGACGACGACTTGCCGGATGCGTGACCCGACGTCCCAGAAATCGCTGTCTCGGGGCTGTTCGCTGACGAGCCAGCTGTATCGCTTTTTTTTTCAGGCCGCTCGGGAACGAAGGCCACGGCCACCAGATCCGCTGCAATCTGGCGCAAGCGGAAATTCTCGCTTGGCGGCATGGCTGCGACGGTCTGGTCTGCCGCCCGGTCAGGCATCCCGGCCCCGATCAGGCCAAGCGCCACCATGTCCCGGCATAGGTGCGCCTTGGCGTTCTTCTGGTCGCGGAACAGCACGTCGAACATGGCGAAAACGCCAGTGTCGTGCTGCTTTTCGAACCGCTCGATTTCAGCGTTGCGCAGGATGAGCGGGCGACTCTTGCCGCCCAGCTCTGCAACGATGCCGCCAAGGGGCGGGTCAATCGCCACGGCCATCAGGCGGCGGCGGTCCAGCCGACATAGCCGGTCGAGGTCAGCGACAGGCTGTAGGTCACGCCGTCTTCCTGAGCGCCGCCAAAGTCCATGCTGTCGATGTGGAACGCGCCCTCGAAGGTGCCGAAATCGGGGATGATGATTTGGAAATTGGCGACCGCGTCGGCGGTGTCGGTTTCGCCCGTCCCGAAGGCCGCAGCCCGCAGAAGTTCTTCCGTCGCGCTGTCCTCGAAATAGCCGTTGCCCGAGACGCTGAACGAGCGGGCGCCGGTCATGACCTCGCGCCAAAGCTGGCCGCCGGGGGTCGTGCAGTCGGCGGTCGTCACGTCGAAACTGCCGTTGTTCAGCGTCACGCTCTTGGTCGTCAGCCCGCAGAGAGTTGCGAACACTTCCGTCTCCGCGCCGTCGCCGATCTTGATCAGCAGCGTGCGGCCCTGTTGCTTTGCCATGGTAAGGCTCCTGTGTGGATAAAGGCGGCTCGCCACGATGGCGGGCCGGGTCGCGCTTGCCCAAGGCGCGGAAATGGGCCAGCCTGCCGGAAACAGCCGGAGGGTATTTGATGAGATTCTTGATTGTTCTGGGGCTTGTCGCCTCGCCCGCGCTCGCGCAGGAAACCTTCGCCGTGGGGTTCAACGGCTATTCTGTGACTGTCAGCAGCCCGAATTACTCAGGCCAGACTGCCGTCGATACTGCCCAGCCCGTGGCTGATACCGCCTGCCAATCGGTCGGCAAATCCGCCGTATTCCAAGGTCGTCGCGCGCCGCAGCGCGGAAACGCCGAGTTTTTCTTCCTCTGCCTTTAGTCCAGCAGCGCCTCAAAACCCCGGATTTCCATGTAGCTTTCGCCATCCGCATCGACGCCGCCGGTGGCCGCGCCGGGCATCCATTGCAGCCGCACCAGCGTTGATCCTGCGACCGTAACCGCGTCTTCATTGTCGCTCAGAGCCGCAGCCATGGCCGCCGCCGCCATGAGCGCCTGCGTGCGCCCCGCTGCGGTCGGCCGGCTGTGCGCCTCAAGCGAGAAGGTCACGAGCGTTGATGTGGTGCAGTCAGTCCGCACGGGCGACGGAGCGAAGTTGCCGAATTTGATATAAGGGAACGTCGCGCCCTGCGGAACTTCGTCATAGATCCGATCACCGACCACATCCCCGACGCCGGCATCAGCCCGCAGCGCAGCGACAATGCCGTAAAGCAGTTCAATCTCAGGCGCCGCCATTGTTCTTCGCCTCCTTCACCGCATCCCGCAGCGCCTTGCGCGTCCGTGCAAGCCGCGTCTTTGCCGTCGCCTTCATCGACGGGTTGACGAACGGAACCGCGGGGCCTTTGCCGGTGCTTCTCCCCGCGCGCTTGCCTGTCTTGTGGAAACGCTCGACCGTTCCGCCTTCAAGGATCTTGGACAGAGGGCCGAAGTCAATAATCTGCCCATCGCCCGCCGGGGTTGCTTTAATCGCCGCCTTGGATCGCGCTGTCTCGCCTACAGGCACCAAAATCTGCGCCACCCGCACGATCTCTGACGCGTTGTCCTCCTGCGCGTCCCGCAGGTGCTTGCGCGTGGTCTCGGGCATCGTTTCGAGCATCCGCTGCACGCGCTTGAAGCCGACCTTACGAACAGGCATTCCCGAATCACTCTCGCTTCGAGACAAACACGGTATGCACGAAGTTGCCGGAGTGCTTCATAATCTCCGCCACTCCATCGGTCGGCTCAGCGTATGTCTTGTGTTGGATATAGACCTCCACATCAGACACCGCGAACTGCTCCGCGAGGCATTTCAGAAACGCGTCTTTCTGAGATTTGCACAGTTTCACGTCGCCACTCCCGTTTCGCATGTGAACTCAAGCACCCGCGCCGCCCGGTCGATCTGCACCGGCCCGCTGCGAATGTTCCAGATTGCCCCGCGCGCGATCAGCCGGTCAGCCGCAGTCACGCCCGCAGTCCCCGCGTGTTCCCGAACCCGGATCGTCGCAAGCCGGGTGCTTTCCACCTTGCCGGCCGCCACGCGCTCTTTGCCCGGAACCTCGCGAATGTCCGCCCACTCGCTGAACAGGTCGCCAAACTCGCCCGTACTGTTGCCTGCGCCGTCCAGCGGGTTGCCCCACGGGTCCGTCAGGTCGCTCGGCGTCGTCTGCCCGGCGCTGGTCTTGCGCTGGAAGGTGATCCGCTCGCGGAAGTTGCCCGCCTGGATCACTCGTCAGCATCTTTCGACTTGCGCGGGATCTTCGCGACCCCGGCCTTCTGAAGCATCTTCGCCCGCTTGTCCGGACACTCCAGCGTTTCACCCGCCTTGAAGGCAATGCCGCCGTAAACGTGGTCTTGCTTGAACTCTACCAGGGTCATATGACCGCTCTCCTGTATCCTGACGCCATGAATGCGAGGACTCGCCGGAACCTCTCTGCGTCGAAGGTGTCGGCGTTGTCGTACATCTGCCCGGCGATGAAGTAGCCAATATCTTTCAGCGCCTCGGGCACGTCCTCGGCTGACCATCCCGCGTCATAGGTCACGCTCACGCGCTCGACCGATGCAGGCCATGTCTCGCCGTAGGCAAGCCTGAGCCTGCCATCCTCAAGGGTATAGGTCGCCGTCACGCTAGCGCTTACGCCTGCGCTCTCATAGGTCAGGCCGGAGATCGTCGCACCGTCCGGGTGCGCAAGCTCGACGTCCTCGAAACTGTCAAAATTTTCGGAGAACTCTTGCCGGATCACCGGACGGCGAAGGATGCCGTTTTCAGGGTCTCCGATCCGCTGTTCTGCACTGTCCAAAAGCCGCGAAATCCGCGCATCTTCTTCGCTGTGCTCGATGCGGCGCTCTGCCTTGAAATCTGCAACAGAAAGATAATCAGGCATCCGAAACCCCTCGCAAGGTTGGGGGCACCCCGAAGGATGGCCCCGCTGTCATCACGCGCTGGCGTCGTACCAGACGAACGCTTCGGGGCGTGCGACTTCCAGCGCAAGGCGCTTCTCGAACAGGATCGTGGTCTTGTTCGTGCGGAAGTTGTCGCCGTCTTCGGTCGATGCCATGACGGTCATACCCATGCGGTCCCAGATCATCGCGCCCAGAGAGAACGCGCCGACGAGGAAGTCACCCACGGCCATGCTGTCCGACGTGACAACCGGAAGACCCCAAAGGGTCGGGCTCGCGCCAGAAGTCACCGCAGAATGCAGGTATTTGCCGTCGCCATCCTTCAGCAGCTCAATCGCCGCCCAATCTTCCGGGTTCATGACCACGCCCGACGCCGGGTAGAGCGCCTTGCGGACCTGGAGCTTCGCCACGCGGACGTCATCCACGAGGTTCGCCGGGGTGTATCCGGTGATTGTGGTGTTGTCGTAGGCGGTCGCGTTCGTAAGCAGGCCGTCAAGGTTCGGAGACGTGCCATTGCCGGTCAGAAGCTGCGTCTCCTCGACCAGGTTCAGACCGTAGCGCCCGCGACCATCGATGTAGGAGCGCATCATCGGTGCGTCGTCCAGAACTTCCATCGCCACGCGGAACCAGTGCGCGATCTTCTGCACCGGCGTCGTGACTTCGCCAAAGGTCAGCTCGGACTGCGGTTTCAGCGCGCCCTCAGCCACCGGGGCGGCGCTGTTTGTGAAGCCCGTTTCCCGGATGTAGCGGATCGAATTGCTGGTGGTCTGGCCGGACGGGATCAGGTTGCGGATGCGCAGCTCCTGTTGCGGCGGCGTGACCATGCCGCTCTGCTGCTCGGGCACCAGCACCGAACGCGACACGCCGGTCGCGATCTGGCCGCTGTTCAGAACGTCCTTCACCTCGAAGCTGATCGAAGTCGGGCGCGCGGTCGTCGCGCCGTTCTTGAACGCCTCGGATTCGATGAACTGCTGGCCGATGCTCTTGACCTCGGTGGTCGACATGGCGCGCGAGAATTTCTTCTCCGCTTCGGTGATCGCCGCCGTCAGCTTCTCAATGTCGGCGTGGGTCTGGTCGATCCGGCCCTTGATGTCGGTCTGATCGGCGTCAGCCTTGGTTTTCAGGTGCTCGATCTGCTCGTGCAGTTCGTTCGACTTCTGGTCACGCTGTTCAAGCGCGCCCTTCAGTTCGCCGCGAAACACGTCGCGGACTTCGTTCATATCCAGAGCCATGACGGCCTCCTGTGATGTTGGGTTGTGGCCTAAGCTCAGAGGCCGCGAATTGCGTCTTTCAGGACGGCGGCAAAGTCCGCCGCCTTGTGTTCGTCGCTCACCTCGCGTTCCGCGCGAACTCGGGCCACAGCAGCCGCCGCCGCCTTAGCCTCATCAGCCGAGAAATCCGCCTCACGCATGATTTCCTCGACAAATCTTTTCAGCACCGCCGGGTTTTCGCCCTCGATGCTCTTGACCGATTGCACCACCGCTTCCGGCAGCATCGGGAAGGCCACGAAGGAAACTTCCCAAAGATCCACCTTGCGCAGCTCACGCCCGCCGGATGCCTTCACCGCGTCTACCGTGCGATAGCCGATTGACATGCCGTCCACCGCGCCGAAGTCGAGATCTGCATACAGGTCTTTCCCGAGCGTGGTGCCGAGATTGATCCGGCCTTCGACGTGCAGCCCGGTGCTGTCCTCTTCGATCACGTCCCACACCCCGGCAACCTTGCTCGGGTCATGGTCGCGCAGCATCCGCACCTTGCGGTTGCCGCCGGAAAACGCGCCTTTGACGACAATATCGCCGCCCTGATCTTTGATGCCGAATTTGCTCGCGTAGCCGGTCACATGGCCGCGCTCGCTTACCTCAGCCTCAAGGGGCTGGAATTTGTGCTGGAGCTTCATTGCCTGCCCTCTGCTTTCGCCAAAAATCATCCCCGCGCGGGTCCAGCCCGAACGGGTTCTTGCCTTCTCGAACTTCGTCTTCCGTCATCCACGGCACATTGCCGCCAGACCCAAGCGCACGGGCATAGATCTCCGCCCGGACTTGCGGCGTGGTCCGCATCAACGCCGTTTCATCGAAGTTTGCCCGGACGCCTGTGCCCTTCAGGACAGAGCGACGAAGCGCGGCCTCCCATCGCTCGATCCAAGGTGCCATGGTCACAACCTGATGGAACAGCATCACATCGGAGATCGCGCCCTGCGCGCCGCTGCCCTGCGTCTGCCCGAGGTAGTAGGGATGCACCCCGTAGATGCGCCCCACCTCCTCAACTTGGAACTTCATCGTGTCCAGAAGCTGCTGGTCGCTGGCGGTCTGCGTCATCTGCGTGAACGATCCGGGCACATCGACAACGCCGATGCCGCTTTCCCCGAACTGCTTGTGCCAGCCGATCTTGATCTTCTTCACCGCGTCAGCGCCAGCCATCTGATCAACGAACAGCACACCCGCCGGAGCATTCGTGTCCGACATTTTCGCCTGCTTGTCCTGCAAGCGCCTGGAAAGCCCGAGCACACGATTGCAGGCCCGCGTCACGTCCAGACCGGCCAGCATATCCCAGCGCGGGGCGGTGACCTCCAGAATGTCATCGCGCCGGAAATCGCCGGAGATGCCTTCCTGCTCGATGCTCACCGGAAGGACATATTCGCCGTTCTTCAGAACCCATCCCGCGCCGCACCATGCGGGGTGAAGCGGGATCAGCTCGACCGCTCGCCCCTGCGCATCGCGCCGCACATAGGCCCGGCCCGCGCCGTTGAAAACCGCGTGCATGGTCAAATGCTCGCGGAACTCGATTGCCGTCATCAGCTCGTGCGGTTCTTCGTTCAGAAGCTCGTTCAGCCGCGCATCGGTTCGCGACCCGGCCCCCTCCAGCCGCAGCGGCATGGTACCAATACCGGACGCGATGACCGCGCCCGCACGAAGCGCAGCCGCGACGCTGGTGAACTCGCGAGAGCCATAAGACCCGACCCCTGCAAAGAAGATCCGGTCCTCCTTGTTCTCAGGCGATGCGTCCTTGGTCTCCCTGGCTCCGAAAATCTTGCCAAGAAGGTTCATAGGAAGATCATGTCCTCATCTTCGAGATAGGAGCGCGACCGCGCCGCCATGTTGCTCGCAGCAGACCCGACAGCCATGGCAATCGTCACCATGCCGTCGATACGGCCCCGCGATCTGTTCTTGTGGAAGAACTTGTTTTTGAAGGCGTCCGACTGCACCACCGCGTTAGATGCGCAGATCGTCGTGACCCTGTTCCGATCAATCGTCAGGACACCGCGAAGGATGGCGTCCTCAAGGTGCCGCATGGAGTGCGGCATACAGAGCATCTTGTCCTCGAAAACCACCTTGCCGCCCTGCGCGTGCGGCACGATCTTCAGCCCCACTCCTTCGGGCTCGTCCGGGCCTTCGTACATCCAGCAATCGAACCCGGCCATTTCAGCCGCGCTGAGAAGGTTCGGGATGAACTTCGTATCCACAACCATCTGTTCGACGTCGTGGCGCGCGCAAAGCTCCATGATGCGCGCCACGACAAAGGTGTAGTCGATAACCGCACCCGACGTGATGGTGATCTGCCCCTGTTCCGCAATCTCCCGGTAAGGGATCTCGTCCGCTGTGCTTCGTTCTTGTAGACGCTGATCCGTGGTCCAATACCACGTCTTCACCGCCATTTCCTCGCCTTCCCAGCAACCCGAAAGCGCAGTCAGGTCGTTCTTTTCGGCAAGGTCAAGCGACAGGTGCAGTTTGCGCCCTGCCATCTCGGCCTCATCAACCATGCCCTGCGTACCTTCCCAAGCGTCTTCTGCGATCCAGAAGCCCGCCGTCCCCACAGGAATGCCGAAATACAGGCGTTTGGTCGTCAGCGCCGTGGAAATCATGTTGCGCGAGGTCTCAACCTCCTTGCGCACGTTATCCACCGGGTAGGTGATGCCGAGAGCAGGCAGGGATTTGACCCAGCAGCTTTCGTCGTTCATCGGGTCGTCGCCCTTGTCCGTCCGGGCGATGTAGCCGAAAGCACTGTCGTCGGTGAACTCGCCCCGCAGCACCTTCTGGAAATACTCGCTGTAATCCGTCCCGACGCTCTGGTCGATGCTGGGCGTGTTCGTCCCGAGCACCATCATCGGATCGCCGCTCATCTTGGCAATTGCCGCGCGCCAGATCTGAATGCCCTTGTTCGTCTTCATCTCGTGGATCTCGTCACCGAGAACCAGCTTCGGCTTCGGCCCAGAGATCGCGTCAGTGTTCGCCACGGGCTGAAAGCTGCTGCTGCTCTTCGGATGCTCGATCTTCCAAGCGTTGTCGCCAGTGCCCCGGATAATCACCCGCTGACTGCTCTCCAGCGTGTCGCCTTCGTTGCCGGGTATCTCTGCCCGGCACATCGCAACAGCATCGCGAAACATCACCTTGGCCGTGTTCTTGTCTTGGCCGATGCAATAGACCTCAGCACGTTTGTTGCGCCGCCCCAACATCTCGTACAGGCCCAAGCCAGCCATGAGCGGAGACTTCGCCTGCCCCTTGCCGGTCTCCATCCAGACAAACCGGAACCGCCGCAGCCCGTTGCGGTCCTTCCATCCATAGATCGACCCGACGACGAAAAGATGCCACGGCAGCAGCTCGAACGGCTGCCCGACCTTCGCGCCCTCGGTGATCGACAGCACGGAAGGAAAGAAGTTGATCGCACGCTCTGCTTCCGCAGGCACCCATTTCAGGCCGCGCTGCCCCCCTGCCTTCAGGTCGTCCAGATGCCGCTGAGCCGCCAGCCTGACAAGCTCCCCCGCGATGATCCGGCCATCAACTACGCGCCCGGCATAGTCCGTGGTCCGGTCAATCGAGGTAGCCATCTGCCGCCGTCTTTTTCGTCACGACCTTCTGCGCCGAAACCTTGTCCTGCGCCGCCTTCGGGCTGAGAAGAAGCGCGTCCTCGAACTTCGCCATTCGGTCGTTTAGCTTTTCGCAGGCTGACCAATTGAAGTTGAACACGTCGCCGCCATTCGGCCCGACCTTGACCGGCCCTTCCTCCGCCGCCAGCGGGTAGAGCGTGTGATACTCAGCGCAAGCCCGCGCGTATCTGTCCGCTATCTCAACCCGCCGGGCGTTCAAAAGCCCGCTCTCGTCAAGGAAGGCAATCGTCTCGTGCCAGACCTCCGCCGCCTTGGCCCGCTTGGCTTCATCAGCACGGAAAATATCGGCATATCGGGGCTGGCGGGGCTTGGTCATGTTATAATATAACCCCTACCCTTGTTTCGGGGCTGTTCGGAGTGCAAACGGAGGAGGGCGTCAGGTTGTAGCAAAACCGGCCCCCTGCCTTTTTATCGGGGGGTCCATCCGTCGGATCGCGCCATCCGGTCGGACCTGCCTCGCTCCTCCCGCTGCTTGCGGCTGGCGTGGCACAGCTTACACAGCGCCTGAAGGTTCCCAGGGTCGAAGAACAGCGTTTCATCGCCCTTGTGCGGGGTGATGTGATCGACCTCCGCCGAAGTTGGGGATGACCTGCCCTTGAGGTCCAGAGGCGTCCTGCACATCCGGCACTTGTTGCCGCTCCTTGCGATGACTTGCAGCCTAAGCCGCTTCCACCTCGCCAGGTTGTAGAGCCTGCGCCCATCTCGCTTGGTCACCAGAGGGCGACAATGCCTGTTGCCGTGGTGCCGGTGCTGAGAATACGGGATACGCGCACGGCATACGGCAGGCCAGCTTGCAGCGACGGCAGGGTGACTGTCTCGCCGCCCTGCGTGATGACAGCCACGTCGCCAGATACGCCGACCATGATCGCGCGGGATACCGCGCTCAGGTCAGTGCTGTCGCTCGGTGTGACGGATGCCGCATGTGTTGCGGGGCCGGTCATGCCGCCCGTCATGCCTTGGAATGTGTCGGCCATTGCCTGCCCTCCTATCCGTCCTGTGTGGGTGCTGGGCTATCCTGCCCGAGGGTGTGAGCGCGGCGGGTGTGATCAACTCACCCGGCCCACGCAGAAGGCTGGACTTGATGTGCCTGTGCTATCCGCGCTCGTCTCGGGTCACAGCACGCTATGAGCCGAGAGGAAGGCGGTGAAAACCGACCCGTGCGGGGCCTTGTGCACAGGCTTGCCGTAGAGGGGCAGGTCATATCGAACGCGTCAGCAATCTGCCGGATGCGCCATCAGGTTAACCGTCTTCCGATGGGGAAGACTTAGGCGCGCCGCGCTCGGGATGATGCAGGGACACCTTGGCGCTGGTGTATCGGGTCGCTTAGCTCGCCCGCTAGGCCCAACCCTGCATCAACCGGAACCCGGTGAATCGAAACGCCCGACGCATTGGCCGGGCGCAATAGCTATCGCTCCGGCCCTATCCGCAATTCCGCCGTGAGGCGCGGGCCGGTGGACGGGCACGACCGGAGATATCCTGGTGCGACCTTGCGCCGAATATAGCACAATTGGCGGTTGACACAAGGGATAGCGTCACCCTGCCCGCCTCACGTCCAAAGGGTCAAGCCGGACCTTGACCACCTTGCCGAGCAGCTCGACCTCGGTCTCGATCTCGGGCCAGCCCTCGGCATTGCGCACCATGCGGCCAAATTCCAAGACCCGATCAGCGAAGGGTCCGGCGATCGCGCGGATTGCCTCGCCCGCTTTGAACCCGCACATCTCGGCATGGCTACCGCGCTCTGCGATCCGCATAGCCTCGGCCTCCTCGGCGCTGGCGCGGTCGATGAACGGCAGAACGTTGTCGCGAACCTCACGCCACGACACGGCCATGAGGGTCGATCCGATGCCGCGCGCACCGAGCGCCTCGGTGAACTTGGGGGGCGGAATACGGGCGAAAACATATCCGGGCAGGTATGCGCCTGTGATGGCCTCGGCAAAGCGGTTCTTGCCCTTCCGCTTGAACTCTATCTTGCGCGGCGCGTGAGCTTGCAGGCCCATGTCGCGCAGCTGGGCCTCGACCGCGAAATCACCGCGCATTTTTTCAGCCCCGTAGAACGGCGCAATCTGGCGCGTGGTGGTCACGCACATATACCAGCTCTTGAGCGTGTCGTCCGTCATGTCCTGCCCTATCCTGCTACGTGCCAATATCCGCAGAAGGCGCAGCGGTAGACCGACCGCGCCTTCCGGCTCTTGCTCATGACGGCCCACGCCATTGCCGCGCTGTCGAATGCGTGCTTGCTGGTCCGGGGTCATTCTGCGCTTCCCGCCCGCGCGGCGCTGCGGCGCGCGTATTCCGCCTGCGCGGCCTCCCGCGCATCGGCGCGGCTCTGAAATTCGCCGTCGATGAACGTGCTGCACCGGCCCGGCTCGAGCCAGAACGCGGAGAACAGGCCGTCAACACAGATGCTGCCGAAAATCGGGGTGCTCATGCCTCGCCCTCCTGCGGCTCATCCCACGGCGGCCGAGGGCCGAGCGATACAGACGTGGTGACAATCTCCGACGAGGAGCACGCTGGACGAGCGGCGGGAACCTGCACATACGATTTTGCGCGGGGCTCAGGCTTCCGGGCCTCGGTGATCTGCTCCAACGTGCTCATGCCGACACCTCGCGCGCTCGATAGACAAAAGGCGACGATTTGGTACCTTCGCCGCCGACCGCGCGGATGCGCCCGCTCCTGACCACCCGGTCGATGGTGTACCTCGCCTGACGCGGGCAGATGCCCAAGGCCTCGGTTATCTCCGGCCTCGTCATCGCCCGGACTGAGAGCATGGAGACGATCCGATCCTGGCGCATGGCACTGCGCCCCTTGGCCGATTGGGGGTTGGGGGCCTTCGTCCGCGAGCGGACGAGCGTATAGACCGCGCCCTGAGACTTCCCGTTCGGGTATTCCCTGCTGATCTCACATCCGCTATTTTTCAGACCGCCGACGCAGGAAACCACCATTTTCGAGGAGACGCCGTGCGCCGCCGCAAATTCTCGGCAATGCACCGGGCCCTTGCGCAGAGCGGCCCGGAGCTTCGTGGTTAATCCCGTCTTGCGGTTGACCTTGCTCGCCGTCTTGCTGTCATCCTGCGAGACCGGCAGCTTCCCGGCCCCCGTCCCTTTCGCGAGCTTGAGCATTAGCGCCCCGATTTCGGCCTCGTGCGCGACTGCGGTGCTGATGTCCGTGCGAAATACTGCGGCTGGGTTGATCGTGTTCATTGCGTCAGGCTCCCGTGGCGGTGGAAGGTCGGCAGATCACGACGTGATCCAGGTTCGCGGTCCCGCCGTCATCCGCGCAAGCGTCAGCGGCCTCCCTTCCGGCTATCTCGGCCAGATAGATTTGCGCTGCGAGTTTGATAATGTCGGTCATCTTGCGCTCCTGAACGCTGCGTTGCTTTCATATTTCCGGTAGGTCATCGCGACCGGGCTGAACGTCAGGCGGGTGTCGCCCTTTTCGATCCCGTACAGCTGCACATCGCGAACCTTCCACGCGCTCACACGCACGAAGTTTTCGCCGTCATCGTCCTGCTCTTGGTGGACGCTGAACCCCAGGCTGGGCTTGTTGAAGAATGCCGCGCTGTCGGCAATGTCGTAGCCGGTCGGGCTGCGCGGCTTGCCGTCGGTCATCATCTTGCGGGGGTGGGCAATCACGCAGATATGCGTGTCGTACTGTTCCGCCCACTGCCGGATCTGTTGCAGCGCGAAGTTGATATAGCTGGTCATGTTTTCGCCCGGCTCGGGCATGTGTTCCAGCTCGTTCCACGGGTCGATGATGATCAACTTGCAGTCATCGCGGACGGCAAGCGTGTAGATCATCGACTGCAACCACCCGAGATTGTGCTGCCCGTCTTCAAACGTCCGGTGCACGATGCGGAAATGCTCGTCCAGAAACTTGCCGGTTGCTTCGCGGCGCGATGCGTCTAGATCCTGCCAAGGCGCGCCCGCGTGAAGCAGCGAAAGGTGGTCGCGGGTCCGGTATGGGTGCGTTTCGAAAGACAGCATCCCGACGCGGATGTTTTCGTTCATGGCGATCTGATACGCGGCAAACGTGGTGAAGGTCGATTTGCCCGAACCCGGCGTGCCGGTGCCTACGGACATCGCGCCAACCTCGAAAGCCATCACGTAGTCAAACGGGGGCATCCCAACCCGCAGGACGCGGCGCGGGGGCAGCGGCGGCAAATCGGAAATGCCCGTGATGAACCCGCCGGGGGGGTCGATGCGCTTGGCTTCCGTCAGGCACCGGGCAAGCTCTCCCTCGCCATATGCGCAAAGAACGTCGTTCGCGTCCTTGCAGCCCTCCGGCCACGTCACAAACCGAACCTCGTGTCCGGCCAGGATGTTTGCAACGGTCCTGGGGAGGCTCGATCCGGCTTGGTCGTTGTCGCCTGCGACGATCACATACGGCGACTGGCGCAACAGTCCTTCCGCCTCGATCAGGCATTCGCGCTTGCCGCCGTCTTCGGTCCAGCCGTCCGGGAGGGATACCGCCCGAAGATACCCCGCCTGCATCACGCTGAGGGTGTCAATCTCGCCCTCGGTAATGACGATGGGCGAATTGCCTTCCCGCAAGCTGTCCTCGTTGTAGAGGCCGCGCGACACGCCCTGCGTGCTGCGCCAATCCTTGCGATCCGCCGCGCGGAATTTACCGGCGTAGGGCCTGCCGTTCCGCTGATACGCGAACGCCGCGACCTGTCCGAGCTGCGGATGATCCTGCGCCTTCACGCCCATATCCGCCAAAAGCGCGGCGTCCAGTTTGCGTACCTCGGTCAGCCATTTCAGAACGTCGGTCATCAAAGAACCCCCCGCCGCTGTGCCCGCAATGCCAGCAATGCCAGACCACCCCGTCCGGCGTCCTCGTCACGCTCAGGCAAGGGTCCGTCTTTTTCCGACGCATTGGGCTGCACTCCGGGCACGGGCACCGAGCGTTGTTGCCCGTCCAGCGCCTGACCTCGACCCCGGCTTCCCTCAGAATTTCGCTTTCGCTCCGCATCGCCCATTGCCTCCACTGCCTTCCAGCGGGTGGTGCCCTGCGCCTCTGCCGCCAGCGTCTCTGCTTTGAAGCGGGACAGCCCGCCGTCGAATTCCATGATGGCCGCGCGTTCGACCCATGCGTCCAGATCAAGCATGTTCGACCACCCAGCCCACGCCGTTGCCCGCGTAGCGCTTCGTCACGCCGTGGAAATCTCGCGTTTCCCCGATCTCCGGGTGGCTCTTGCGCCGCTCCTGCTGCTGCCCCTGAAAGCGAAGCGCTCCGGCGATGTAGGCCACGGGATCAACTGCGCCTTCGCGCTGGCAGCGACCGAATGCCGCGATCAACGCCTCGTCGGAATGCGTCTTGCGCCACTTCCCGATGATGCCTCTTGCCTTGCCTTGCTGAATGCCCGCATCGCCCAGCAAATTGACGCCCGCATCGAACACCATCTTGGCCGGATCGATGGGCGCGGAAGCGCCCGTCCCTACGGGAATATTTGTTACTTGTTCTTCTTTGTGCCCTTGCTGTGCCCCAGCTGTGCCCGAGCTGTGCCCCGCAGTCTGATATTTCTCATAATTGCAAAGGCTTACCTGTGTCCGAGCTGTGCCCCTTTTATTCCTGACTGTAACCGTCTGGATTTCAACCGCGCCGTGGCGCTCAAGCTTCTCTAGGAACCCGCGAACAGACTTCACGGACCATTGCCACTTGTCAGCGAGGAACCTCAGAGAGAAGCACAGCGCGCCACGCGGCACTACGTGAGGCGATCCTGCAAGGTCGATGGTCGTCGGCTTGTAGGCCGCGCTCTCGATCATCCACGACCACGCCTCGAAGCGGGACCACTTGCCAACGGGAGCGAACATCTCGTGTTCGAGCGTCCCGCGCTTCACCGCATACCAGCCGCTCATTTCTGCACCGCCTTTTTGGCGATGGCAGCGGCAAGCGCACCAATGCTCTGCCATTCGTTACAAGTTGGGGGATTGCCCGCGCACAGGGAATCATTATATTGGCCGTATTCAGCCATCATCGCACCTCCTGAACAGGTTCGGTTTTGGTTAGGCCCGTTTGCTGTTGACGCAGCTTGCGGGCCGTTCCTTTTCATAGCATATTCACCGCTCGCGCGACAAGCGTTAACCACGGCGAACCCCCTTATTTTGTTGGCGATTCACGGCAGGCTTGTGCCCCGCAAGCAGCGTTCTCAGCAGCCGCAATTCCTGGCGCAGCTTCTCCCCCGCGTCAGGCTCAGGCGATGCCGCCAGAAGCTCGATCCGGGCCGCGTAGGTGTCCGCTTTCGTGGCAAGGTCGGTCATGCTGCCACCTCGCTCAGAACGGCGATGACATAGCCGCCAGTTTCTCCGGGGAACGCGTAGGTGGTGCGCCACTCGGCATCATCCACGCCCACGGCATCGGCCAAGCCATCGCGCCCGGCCTTGAACGCCGCGATCATGTTGTCGTCGTCGCGCTTGCGCCGATCGGGCGGGTAGAATTCCAGATGCACGCCGAGCTGCTTGACCTTGAACCGGTTCACGCCCCACGCGCACGCCTCGGCCCAGCACTCGCGCCGGTACGCAGCTTTCGCAGCCGCCAGAGCCGCCCAATGCTTGCGCTTGTTCGGGTTCAGCGCAGCTGGGGGCCACGGCAGTTTGATGGTCAGCCGGTTCACGCCCTGCCCTCCTGCGCTGCCTTGCGGGCCGCGATCTTGGCGCGCTCGCCGGGCTTGAGATACCAGCGCTTGTAAGATCCGCCCTGATCGCTCGGCAGCCGCTCGTCGGACACGTCGATGCCAGCGTCCCGCAGATCGCGGATACGGGCGCGCACGTCGCCGATGTGCAGGTGCATCATGCCCTCAAGCGTGGTGATGCCGTCCTCGGCCAAGAGGTGCCGCAGCAGGCGCTCACATTGCGTTTCTGCGTCGGTCATCGCATCATCTCCACCACGTCGAGGATGTTGGTATCGAACCGCGCCCCGCGCCCCTTCGCCGCCAGCTGCGACGTGTGCTCCCGGCGCTCGTCGGTGGTGCCAGCAGTCCGCCCGCCCCAGCCTTTTGCGATGAGGATCTGGCTCACGCTTCCCGCGCTGATGCGAAGCTCGTCGGCAATGTCCTGCTGAGTGATGTTTTCCCAGCCGCGACGCTGCGCCATCGTCCAGATGCGATATGCCAGCGCCTCGCGCTTAGGGCCAAGCTTGGTCATCAGTGGACCCCCCCGGCGCGCTCCATGCGCTTCACGCAGCAATCCTGAATGCGCAGCCGTTCCGCGTGGTCTTCCGCGATCAGCACCTTGCGGCGTTCGATCCTGACATGCAGCTTTGCGAGGCGGCGGAGCTGCCGCTCATCCGCGAACCGCAGCCATTTCGCGCGCAGTCCGAACAGATCGCGGGGCTTCTTGGCGAGGCGCTGTCCGGTCGGTTTCACCGGACATTGTGCCGCTTGAGGATGCCCAAACATCAGATGCGACCCTCTGCGTTGAACAGAATTTCGTCGTCAAGGTCACGATTTCCGCCGCCCGGCCGTCCGCCCGCGCCGTAGCCGTTGCCCTGCCCGCCGCCGTAGCTGTCACCGCCGCGCGATCCGCCGTCAGACCCACCGCCCATGAACGTCAGGTCATCGACGTTGATGCCGAGATACGCCTTTCCGTCGTGGGCGCGGGACGTGGGCCGACCGCGAAGGACAAGCTTCGTCCCCTTGCTGATGTGGCGCTCAAGGCTTTCAGCGCGCTTGCCCCAGATCGAGCAATCGAACCATGTGCTGTCCCGGCGGTTGCCGTCGCGGTCCTTGCCGTTGTCGACCGCCAGCGAGAAATTCAGCACCGGGTCGCCGTTGTTGGTGCGGCGCAGAACGGCATCCTTGCCGACGTTTCCCGCAATCGTGAGCGTTTGCATAGTCTGTCACCTTTCAGGGGGTCACATCCCGACCGCATCGGCCGGGTAAAAATGGATCACGCCGCGCTCGCCATCAGCGACAGTCAGCGTGTGGGGAACGGCGATGAAGCCGGGGGCGGATACTAGCCGGGGCGATGCTGTGCCCCGGCGCTTTAACTAATCGCCGCTTTGGCGCTCCATGCTGCGGCCAGAACGCAGCGGTGACGGTTGTGCGGAATTAGGCGTCCGATCATTGCCAGCATCAACGCCACGGGGATCGGCACCCGGACGGACGGCACCCCTTCTGGCGGCGGGATCGCCAGCCAGAAGAAGAAAGCGAAGATATTTATCACCCCGTCGCCCCCTCAAAAAGCGCCGGGACCATTACAGCCCCGGCCAGGTGGCGGATGAACCGCAACAGGAAGGACAGACCACGGATTACCCGCCGTGCCGGGATCTGGTCGGGGGCTTCGACAGCCGCACGCTGCCCCCGGTAGCGCGAGGAGCCGCCAAATGCGCGGAGTGGGCGCGCATGGACGTCGGCTGGGAATAGACACGCGCTGGCGGTAGCTAGGGGGGAAATCGCCCCGCCAGCGCGCTGACCGGCGGGGGGGAGAGCGCCGGTATGGGCGTGGGAAATGGTCATGCCTCGCGCTCCCAAGAGAAGACGACGCCGGCGTCACGATGGAACGAGTACCCGACGCCCCATTCCGTCTCGATGCGCGCCCCGGTGCCCTTGATGAGCCGCCGCAGCTTGCAGATGTATACATCGATGATCTTGGCGCCGGGCGCGTCCTCTGTCGCCGAGTAGATCGCATCCATGATCTGCGGCTTGGTTCTGGTCTTACCTTCGTATCCATAGAGGTACAGCAGAAGATCACGCTGTTTCACCGTCATGTGGATGCCCGGCCAGCGGCACCGCATATCGTCTGGGGACATGACGCTGTTGATGATTTCAAGCAGCCACTCGACGGCATCCCGCGCCGCCATCTCGTGCGCCATTTGCTCGATATCATCGTAGCTCGACTTGACGCTGGGGCCTTTTCTCAGGTACAGCCCGTGGCGCGCCTCAGCACGGATAACAGCAGTCCGAGAGCAGCCAATGTCTCGCGCGAGATCCATGCGGGTCATGCCGTCTGTCTTGGCGCCGAGAAGGTCGTTTTCAGAGACAACGGCTTTCATGCGCACGCCCTCATCCAGACCTGGCGAAGCTTGTCGCCCGTTAACCACGCCGCCCGGTTTTCGCCGCCCCGCACTTGTTGCGGCGCAATGTCACGCCTAGTTGATTTGGCATGGTTATTCATTCCGCCGCCTCAGCATTCTCAGCCGGGTTCGCATCCATGAACCTGCGCAGCGCTGCAACGTCAGAATTTGTCCGCTCGATCCGGGAGATCAGCCGGTCGCGGAGGCGCGGGTTGCCGGTCGCCTTGCGGCAGACCGTGGACGGCTCTATCCCCGCGCGCTCGCAGTATGCGTCCAGTTCGGCGATGATTTTGTGATGTGTGCCCATGCGGACAATAGTGCCAATTGGCACAAGCGAGGTCAAGTGCCGAATGACACATTGCCAATAATTGCGGATGTGTCATTCACATGCCGTATGGCACATGATTTCAGACACGCGTTTATTTGGCATCTCGACAGGCACGGGACGAAACTGTCCGACCTGGTGAATGAGACCGGTGTGTCTCGTGACGTTCTAAACAAGCTTAAGGCGCGCGAGAACTCGTCAACGACCGTTGAGAATGCAATGCTGATCGCCGCATATTATGGGAAATCCATCAGCGATTTCATTGCTCTGAAGGATGCTGACGAGGCGAGCGCAGCAAGAGCCCTCTTTGACCTGCTGACGCCAGAAGAGCGGCGACTCGTGGAAGCGCAGATCCGTGGGATTCTGCGTCGCAACGAGCAGAAATAACCTCTACCGCTGCGTCAATCATGCCCTGGCAAATGACGCCGCTCCCGGCCCCACTGTAGCCGCTGTGCCCGACCGGCACCGTATTCCGATTCATGAACTCACCAGTATTTGCAATGCATTATCTGTAAGGCCGATGCCTTACGGCACGCAAGGGTAATTTCAATACTGTGCCAAATGGCACTTTTTCGCTTGACGCAGTGCCAATTGGCACACATACTCTCCCCATAGCCGCACGAAGCGGCAGGGAGACAGACCGATGACCATTTCCACGACCGACATTGACGCAATCCACGCGATGATCGCGCTGGAACGCGAGAACGCCCTGCGCGGCGCGCTCACCGGCAACCGGCGCGCGCTGGCTGAGAGCGCAGACCGCCTCGCCAAGATTGAGCGCGACGTGTTCCCCCGCGTGACCATCTCTGCGGCGATGCCCGAGCGCGCCAGCCAGATCGGGCGGGCGTGACATGCTGACGATCCGCCCCATCACCAGCACCGCAGGCGCCAGCGCATAGGGAGAGACACAGATGCTTTACGACAAAACAGGCGCAGCTTTCGATCTGGACCATGAGCGCGACGGCACTGCCTACGTTCGCCCCATGGTCAAAGTTGTCGATGTCGACACCGGCGAAGAATACGGTCACGAACCCGCAGAATACTTGGTCGAACGCCGCCGCTGCGACCTGTTCGACGCCCCGCCGGTCGAGGCACTGAACGCGGATATCGCGGCCAAGCAAGCCGAACTTGCCGCGCTGCAATCTCAGATTGCAAAAACCAAGCGGGATGCCGCGAATGAGACTTGGCGCGCTCGTCACGACCTTGAGACAGCACAGCGCCAGCTAGCCGATTGGATGAAGACGCACAAGGTTATGATCGACCTTGGCAAGCTGCTCGAAGGCCAGACGCTCTACCCCCTGACGGTCAAAGAAGGCAGTTACCACCCTGGACGCGAAGTCCCCAGCATTCCGCAGATGCGGAACGCAAGCTACCTTCGCCTTTCGGGCGGCGATTGGGACACCGGTAAGGCGTGGTCCTGCAAGCGGTACAGCAGCGACAACTACGGTTGTAGATTCCAGTTTTTCGACACGGAAGATGAACGGGCCGACGCCATTGCATCCGAGTTCGACCGGACCTGCGATGCATTCCGCAAATCTCCGGCCTTTTCGCTCGATGGCAAAACCTACAGCACCCGCCTGGACTTCGGGACGCTCACCCGCTGGGTCGAGACGCACGCCGCCCTCACGATCCCAGCCGACATTCTGGCGATGAAGGCCGCAGATGACGCTGCGAAGGTCGAGGCCCGTAAGGCCAAGCTCGCCGCCGAACTCGCCGCGATCGACAACGCCTGACCCACCCCAGCGCATAGGGAGACACGCCATGAAGCACGATCCGGTGAAGCACGATTGGGACTCCGTGAGCGTTGCAGAGCGCAACCGGGCGATTGCTGATCGCTATCAGGCGATCGGGAAAGACGCAGCGCTGTCCGAGATGAAGGCCCGAGCCAATGCCGTCTGGGCCAAGATGAAGGCCAGCCAGCGCGAGCAGCGCACCAAGCAAGACGCCTTCATCGGGCCGCGCACCCGCCGCCCCATGCGCCCGCTTGCAGATCACGCGCAGGCGCACATCGACGCCGGTGGTTGCTCTGGTGATCTCTGCCGCACCTGTTCCGGCCAAGGCTGGCGGTTGGACGAATACGACCACGACAAATGGACCGACGCACGCTGCGACTGGTGCAACGGCTCGGGGCTGGGCGCATGACCCGCGCCACATCCCTCATCATCGCCGCGCTGCTTGGCGCGTATCTCATTCACCTGACGGTCGCGACCATTCGCGGCGTCCAAGCCTGCGGGGCCTGCTAATGGATCCTCTTGAGCAATTCACCGACAGCGACCTGACGCTTTCCGGCGCGGCCGCCCTTCACTCCATGGCGCGGGCCGGGGATCTGCACCACATCGACGGGCCGCTGATTCAAGCCCTGACCGATCTTGCAGACACCGGCAATGCAGAGGTGTTCGGCTGCGTTATCGAGCGGCTCCCGATCGGCATGTTCCGCGTCACGATGGGCGCATCGGATTTCGTGGCAGACAGCGCATTGCACGCAGTCATCGAGGCCCAGACCGCCAATCGCACGGCATGGCTAGGGAATACCCGCCCCGGCTGGTCCACAGGCTATGGGATGGCTGCGCAATGATCCATCCCCTGATGATGCGCGATGATTTCGGGATCGGCCAAGCTGCCGCAGCCCGGATCGCCATGCAGATCGCATCCGAGACGATGCGCGAGCGTGTGGTTGATGCTTTCGCGACCGGCTGGGTCAACCCGCAATGGCGCGCAATGTCGCGCGAGAGATTTGACGCGGCGCGGGCTGAGTATGCCGCCGCCGCAAAGGTACAGGAGGCATGGACATGATTGACTGGAAGGAAGCAAGCGAGCACCTGAACGCCCCGCTAGATCCGAAGCACGTCAAGGGGCGCACCCAAGGCGGCGCATCGGTCAGCTACATCGAAGGATGGCACGCTATTGCCGAGGCCAACCGCATATTCGGTTTCGGCGCATGGAACCGCGAGGCTGTCGAGATCCGGCAGCTTGGCGATCCGCGCGAGGTAAACAGCAAGATGCGCGTGGATTATATGGCGCGCGTGCGGATCACTGTCGGAGACGTTGTGCGCGATGGCACCGGTTTCGGCCAAGGCATCGACCGTGACGTCGGGCAGGCACACGAGAGCGGCATGAAGGAAGCTGAGACGGACGCGATGAAGCGCGCCCTGATGACCTTCGGCAACCCGTTCGGCCTTGCGCTCTACGACAAGAGCAAGGCGAACGTGCGTGAATCGGAGCCGACACCTGCCGAGAGCCGCGACAGGATCAAGGCCGCGATCCTGAAGGCACAGGACGTGCAGGCGCTTGACAGGCTGTGGAAACACCCCGTCACCGAAAAGACCTTCGCAAGCCTTCCCGAGCCGATGCAGGGGGAGCTTTCGAAAGCCTACAGCGACCAGACCGCCCGCGTCTGTCAGGCCCCCGCCAACGGGACGCAGTACCAGTGAAGGGGGCGCTCCGCATAATCCGCTGCCATAACCGCGAGGCAGTATCGCGCGAGGTTGCGGGGCTGCCTAACGGCTTTGAGGTCATCATCCGAGAGCCGAGCCGAACGACGGACCAGAACGCCAAAATGTGGGCCATGCTTTCCGACATTTCCCGAGCCATGCCGGAAGGCCGACAGCATCCAGCGGAGACATGGAAAGCCTTGTTCATGCACGCGCTTGGCTTCGAAACACAATTTCAGACCGGCCTTAATGGCGAGCCGTTCCCCGTTGGGTTCAGGACGTCCCGACTTCGCAAGGCTCAGATGGTGGACCTGATCACCTTCATTTCTGAATACGGCGACCGCCACGGCGTGCAGTGGAGCGAGCCTAACCCATACGAGATGACGCCATGAACATCACCCAGCGCCCAATTTTTCAGAAAGGCCAGCGCCCCGCAGCTGTGAAGCTGATCCGCGACGACGCCCGAGGCCGCGACTGCACGCTGATGATCCCCGGCGTCTGCTGCCATGACCCGGCGCGCACCGTGGGCTGCCATATGCGCTTTTTCGGCTTCGCTGGCATGGGCCAGAAGCCCGACGACATTTTCATCTTGGATGCCTGCGATTGCTGCCACGCGGTTTTCGACAGCCGCAAACGCTGGGCCGAGGCCGCGCTTGGCTGGGATGACGTTCTGCGTGCGTTCATGACGACGCTCGCCAATCGCCGCGCCGCTGGTCTGATCCAGCTCGCCCGCGCCTGACAGAGAGGACCGCACCGCATGACCGACACGACCGACATACCCCGCACCGCCGAGGCCCTGCACACAGAGCCGCCCGTCATCAGCTACCAGTCCGGCGACAGAGTGCGCGCATGGCTGAGAGGCGAGGACACATTCGCCCTGCACGCCGAGATCGAGCGCCGCCACGGGATCAGCACCACGCCCAACCGCCGCGCCGGCGGGGCCGTCATCGCCATGGTGGGCATCGCATGGGGCCTCGCAATCGCGGGCATCGTTTGGATCGCATGATGACATGGTGCTACCTCCCCGAAACGGACTATCCCTCTGCGCAGGAGCCGGTGGCCTTGATATGGGCCTCATGCTCGCAGAGCCGGATTTCCACACCCGATGCTTTGTCGAGTGGGAAGAGTACCCGCGCGGAGCCCTCATCTGGGAGGAGCCTGCGCTGCGGGAGGAATCTATGCAGATGGAACTTTTTTGACATGACCGCCGCCGCGCAATGGGGCGGCTACGCCCACAAACAGGAGACAGCAGCATGACCAACACCAGCACAAAGGCGATGATGCGCGAGGCCGACATGATGGACGCCAGCAGAAACCACATCTGGGCGGAAAAAACCCGCGCCCTAGTCGCCGAGCGCGACAGCCTCGCCAGCGACCTTGCCGCCGCCGCCGAGCGCGAGCTTGCGCTACAGGACGACGTGCGCCGCGCAAGCGAACGGGGTGCCGCGCTGGAAGCCGAGAACGCCGATCTGCGGAGGGTGCTGGCACTGATCCGGGACCACCGCGAAGAATGCCACGCACACGACGACGAGATGGGGCATGAGCGCCGCGAATTCGATGCCGATGACGTGAGGCTCATGGAATACGCCGCCCGCGCCGCCCTCAAGGAGACCACAGCATGACCGACACGACGAAACCCACGCAAGGGGCGCTGCGCGAGATGGCCCGCGACCTCGTGCGCGGCAGCATCATCGAGGATGCGACGGCGCAGTTTATCGCGCTGGTGCTGCGGCAGGTGCATGACGAGCAGATCGCACCCCTCGCCGCCGAGCGGGACGCGCTGCGGGACCAGCTTGCCGAGGCACGCAAGGCCATGAGGACGGTGGAGACCGGCCTCGCGTTCATGGCGGTAGAAGACGACGAGGCGGGGCGCATGGCGGGCAAGCTGCTGCCGACCGCCCGCGCCTTCCTCGCCCTTGCCGGGGAGCCGAACCAATGACCGACGACCGAAAAGAGCTCGCCGTGGTGGTTTACCTCATCGTCGCGCTGGTGGTCGGCAGCGCGTGGCCGATTTGGGCGGTGCTGCTGATCGTGGGGGCGCTGACATGACCAGCAGCCCCTACACCCCGGAAACCCTCGCGGGCCGCTGGCAGTGTAGCCCGGAGACGGTGCGTCAGCTATGCAAGGCGAACCGGCTTGGCCACTTCCGGCTTGGTCGGCTCTATCGCATCAAACCTGAACACGTCGAGGAATACGAATGCCAGACATTACAATCGGACGCCTGCGAGGCGGCTTCTGCGTCCACTGGATCGACCCCAGCACCGGCAAGCGAACCCGTCATCAGCTTGCGGCACGCTCCCGTAAGGAAGCGGAAGCCGAGGGGCTGAGGGTCTACCGGGAGAAGTTCGCCGCGAGCAGACCGCGCGGCGGGACCATCGCGGACCTATGGCAAGCCTACGTCGAAGAGCTTGGCGACAAGCCCACGGCGCGCACCATGGGATCGACAGGAAAGCCTATCCTTCAGCACTTCGGGGCCTACACCCCGGAGCAGATCACCAAGGCGATGTGCGTCGAGTACAAGCGCAAGCGGTACGAGGCGGGCAAGTCACAGAATACCGTCTGGACGGAGCTCGGCCACCTTCGCAGCGCCATGAACTTCGCGGTTGATGTGCAGGCTATCGATCGCGCGCCGAAGATCTGGCGGCCGGCAAAGCCTCAGCCGGAAATCCGGGTGCTGAATCGTGGCGAGGCTCGGGCGCTGATCGACGGGGCACACGATCCGCATATCCGTCTGGCGCTGGTGCTCCTGCTCGGGACCGGCGCGCGGATTGGCGCTGTGCTGGATCTGGAATGGAGCCGCGTGGATTTCGAGCGGGGCATCATCAATCTGCGGATCGAAGATGAGCAGACACGGAAAGGCCGGGCAATCGTGCCAATGAACAACGCAACGCGCCCGGCCCTTCTCGCAGCTAAGGAAGCCGCTCTGTCTGACTATGTGATCGAATACGGGGGCCGCCGCGTCAAGAGCATTCGGACGGGCTTCGTCAACGCGGTTGAGCGATCGGGCATCGGGCACATCACGATCCACGGGCTTCGGCATACTGCCGCCGTGACGATGCTGTCGGCGGGCATCCCCATCGGGAAAGTCGCCCAGGTGCTCGGGCACAGCAACACGCGCGTGACTGAAACGACATATGCGCGCTACCTGCCGAGCCACATGCAGGACGCGGTTGATGTGCTGGATTTCGCCAGCCTGAAAGCGGCGCGGGCGTAGTTACGAAATGCACTGCGGTTCACTGAACCGCGCGAACCGGAAACAGGTTGGATAGCTGGGCGAAAATGTTGTGTGAAAGTAGCGTTGTGGGCCAGAAATGAATAGCTTGGCGGCACATCGTTTCGTTTACACCGAAA
>NZ_JAUOQN010000044.1:0-39567 GCF_030547555.1 Salipiger sp. 1_MG-2023
GTCACACCCGGCCGCGCGCTGCGCTACGCCGGGGGCTCCGCGCGCGGCCTCCTACACCAAGCGTTGGGACACTACCCAGTTGGCCCCTACGAAATACAAGACTAGGAACTGGTCTTCGTATAATGCAGCACTGAAGCAACGCGGATCGCTGACGATCCCCTGACCGGCAGCACATGCTTGCATGTGTGAGAGGTTGGTTTGATCCCGAGATGACTTGGTCACCTGCGCCGAGCGGCAAACGCGGGTGGCAGCCCCAGTTCAGCGACGCTGCGATCCAGACTTGCCTGACGATGAAGGTGCTGTTCGGGATGCCGCTTCGTCGGACGACAGGGTTCGTCGCAAGCCTGCTTCGGCTGGTCGGATTAGATTGGGTGGTGCCGGACTTCAGCACTTTGTGCCGCCACCAGAGAACGCTCAACGTGAACCTGCCCTATCGCAACGGAACCGGCCCGTTGAATCTCCTCATCGACAGCACTGGCATCCAGTCCGAGGGTGAAGGCGAATGGAACGCCCGCAAGCATGGCGGCCCCAAACGCCGTATTTGACGCAGGATACATATAGGCATAGACGAAGAAACATTGGAGGTCCGGGCTGTCGAGGTCACTACCAGCAATATTGGTGACGCGTCGATGCTGCCGGAATTACTCGCCCAAATCCCGCGCGATCAGGTCATAGGATCGGTCATCGCTGACGGGGCCGATGACACCTGCAAATGTCGCGACGCGATTGCCACCCGTGGCGCACATGCCCTCATTCCGCCTCGAAAGAACGCCAAACCCTGGAAGCCAGCAAGTGCCGGGGCGATTGCCCGGAACGAAGCCGTGTCGAGAACAAGATGCACTGTGCGAAGCTGTTGGGGCAAAGGCTCATGGCGAGGGACTTCGACCGCCAAGTCGCTGAGATCAAGGTCCGGGTTGCCGTCCTCAACCGCTGCAGCGCTCTTGGCATACCTGTCACAGAGCCCGCAGGGTAAGTCCTTCCGGAAAAAGGGGAAACTCGTTCAATCAGCGACTTACGCAACAAAGCCCTGGCAGACTCAAAGCTCTGCGGGACTGACAGAGGTAAAATATGAGCTTTTAGGCGTTCAAGACTATGGCTTTCCATTTAGAAAACCCTTGGTAGCTAGGATCGTATACTTTGCTGCGAACGAACCTTTGTTCAGTCCGGCGAGGTCCGCAATCTGGGTCTCAGTGCTAACATCGATGATGCAGATGCCAAGCGCCTCGACCGAGGCATAGGTGGCGGGGTTTAGCTCCGAAAGCCGGCGTGCGGCGACCGGGAACAGGATCAATGGGTCCAGAACCTAGGCAGATGACGGATCGCGATGCACCGGTTGGAAACTGCCATGACCTGAGATGATCGTGTCGAGGCCAAGCGCACGGGCCGCCGCAACACCTTCTGGCGGCACCACCATGGTCGTGCCCGACCCGACAACCTCACCCTTTCGCAGGATCGCTCGGCCGCCGCCAAAGCTTAGCACCGGCTGCCGACGCTCGAGGTCGATGACGGTCACGTCCGCATCTGCGCCCGGTGCGAGATGGCCCTTGCGTGCTGAAAGTCCCATCATCCGGGCCGGTTCGGCCGAGGTCTTCAGCACGAACTCCGAGAGGCTTAGTGCGTTGAGGTGGACCAGCGCCAAGCCCCGCTCGCACAGGTCATTGCGCGGCAAGCCGCCGCCGTCGGTCGCCAGTGCGTCGATCGCAAAACGGCCGTTCTCGCGGCGCAGCAGCGCCAGCGTGATCGAAGCCTCCGCCGGGTTGACGAAGTAGCTCATGCCAATGTCTGTCTCGGCCTCGCGCCAAGCGGCCACCGCCGTCTCACCTGTCTCAAGGCGGGTGACGCCGTTGGCGTAGACGTGGATATGCGCCCAGCCTTCAAGGATCGCCTGCTCCATGCCCTTGACGTCGGCGCTGTAGCCGCCGGCGATCAAGTTGCGTTGGGTGGCGACGCTCTCGGGAATGCCGTTGGCACATTTCGCGGAGTTGCCGTTGATGGGCGCGAGGTAGCTCTCGGACCAAATGTTGGGATGGCGCGAGAGGATCTGCGCCGCCTCATAGGCCTCGAGCAACGCCGGCCCCTGAAAACCGCGCGAGTAGGAGTTGACATGCGGCATATGCAGAGGCTGGCCGCTTGCAAGCTCGCAGGCCTGCCGCAGCCCGTCGAGGTTCTGCGGCGTGTCCAGCGTGCCGGCGTGAAAGGCGACATGTGCGCCTTCGCGACCGCAAAGCTCGATGACCCGGCCAGAGGCCTCGGGGGTCAGTGGGAAATGCCCACCCAGGATCTTGAGCCCGACGGCCCCGGCCGCGCGAGCGCGGGCGAGCGCCGCTTCGAGCTCTGGCATCTCAGGGTTTGTGGAGTCGACGGTATGACCAGGGCGCACATAGTCGATGCAAGCCAGCGTGAGGCCGCTGCCGGTGCGCGCGGCGATCTGCATAACGCTGTCGATCGGCCCTGCCATGTCGAGCGCGGTGGTTACCCCGGCAAGTGCAAGCATCCGGTGTCCCGCGGCGCCGCCCATCCAACCCGACACATGCACATGCGAGTCGATCAGTCCGGGCAGCACGTGGAGCCCGTTGATGTCCTCTTCGCGCGCGGCGGGTGCGCTGATCTGCGGTGCGACCTCGGCCACCTTGCCGCCGTCGAAGGCGACATCGGCGATGCCGTTCACGCCAGAGCGCGGATCGCAGACGTGGCCGCCGCGCAGGATCAGGTCGTAAGTCATCGTGTCTTTCCTTTCGCGCCCGTCCCCTAGGGACAGGTCGGTCGTTCAGTCGGGCGTGGCGCGGCGCGGCGAACCATCATCGCCACTGTGGCGTGCGAGGATATGGACGAAGATCACGACGATCATCAGGGGCACGGCAATCGCGACCCAGATGGTGTGGAAGGGCAGCGCCTCGGCCATGGTCTTGGTATGACGCAGCAGGAAGCCGCGCGCAGGGTTCATGCCGGGACCGACAAAGCAGTAGAGCAGCACCGGGGCGAGGTAGACAAAAACCACTAGCGAACGCACAAGCTCGGCGGCGGTCTGCAGCCATGGGGGGCCGTTCTTGACGCTGTTCATCAGCGCGGGATCGAAGCGGCGCTTGAAGGCCATGCTGGCGCCGATGAGGCCGGCCCAGATCATCGCGTAGCGGGCCAGTTCCTCGGTCCACGAGGGGGGCTGCTGGAAGATATAGCGCGCCGCCACCTGCAGCAGGACCACGCCCACGAGCACGACCAGCGCGGTGACAGTCACCGCGCTGGCTGCCCAATCCAACACCCGGCTGGTCCGGAGGATTGCGTTTTTCAGGTCGGTCATGAACGCTCCTGCTTATTCGACCGCGGCCTTGGCGTCGGTCCAAAGCTGGAAGTCCTCGGCCGAGACCTGGGTTTCCCATAGCGGGGCGGCCATCTCGATCATCTTGTCGCGCTCGCCCTCGGCCAGCGGGGTGATGGTTACACCCAGCTCCACCTGATGCGCGGCGATCTCGGTGGTCCAGTCGGCGAGCCATGCGCGGTTGGCCTTGAGGCCGGCTTCGATCGCGGCATCGATCTGGCCCTGCTCTTCTTCGCTGAGGCTGTTGTACCAGTCATCCGAGACCATGATGGCGCGGGTCGAGGGGAAGAGGTCGGCCGGGGTGTAGTTGGTCAGAAAGCTCGTGTGGCCGCCGCGGATGGCCGAGCTCGGCGGATTGAAGTAGCCATCCGCCACGCCGGTCTGGATCGCGTTGGCGACTTCCGCCCAGGCAATCACGGTGCCGTTGGAGCCGAGCGATTCCATCAGGTTCAGCTGCTCGGGGTTCAGGGCGCGGAAGCGCAGGTCAGCCATGTCGGCGACGGTCGAGATCGGCTTCTTGGCGTTGTGAATGCCCATCGGGGTGCCGATGAAGTTGATGCCAGCAAAGCGCACGCCGAGGTCGAGCAGCGGCGCGCTGGCGACCTCCATCATCATGTCTTCGGACATGATCTTGTCGAGTTGCTCGCTGCTGTCGAAGAAGAACGGCAGGGTCAGGCCCTTGAGGACGGGCGAGACCGAATAGGCGGTCGATGCGGCGGCGAGGTTGATCTCGAGCAGGCCCGAGGAAACCTGATCGAGACGCTCTTTCTCCTTGCCCAGGGTTTCAGACGGATAAATCTCGACGGTGAAATCCGAGCCCTCCAGCGCGTCGGCGAAGCCATGCGCAAAGGTGGCCTCGCCGCTGTTGGCGGGATCGTCCACCGAGTTCATCGCGATCTTGATTTCAGCGGCCTGTGCGCACGTGACGCCGAGGGTCAGCGCGCCGGCGGTGATCAGGGTTGCAAGGGGTTTCATCTGGGAGGTCTCCTTGTTGGTAGGGCTATCGATTGGGAGGGGTCAGCGCAGCCCGAGCGCCGTGGGAACGGCGAGGGTGATCGCAGGAACGTAGGTAAGCACCACCAGCAGGAGCAACTCGGCGATCAGGAAGGGCATGGTGACCCGGATCAGCCGCCAGTAGTCGAGCTTGACCACCGTCGACAGGATCAGCAGCACCGCGCCAAGCGGCGGCGAAAGCAGGCCGGCGGTGATGTTGAAGCAGATGACGATCGCCAGATGAATCGGGTCGATCCCCATGGCCAGCGCAGCTGGCACGAAGATCGGGGCAAAGAGTGCCACGGCGGCTTTCACATCCATCGCCATGCCAGCACCGAGGAAGATCACGTTGATCAGCATCAGGTAGCCGAGCGGGCCAAGGCCCCAGCCTTCGACGACGCTCTGAATGGCCTGCGGCCACTGCAACAGCGCCGCGATGTAGGAGAAGGTCGAGATCGCGCAGAGCAGGATGAACAGACCGCCCAGCATCACCCCCGTGCGCATCAGACTGTCGAGCACTCCTTTGAGGTTGAGCTTGCCGTAGCCGATACCGATCAGCAGCGCCGCAAGTACGGCGACCCCTGCGGCCTCGGCCGGTGTCATAAAGCCGAACAGCGTCCCGCCGAGGATGATCACCGGCAAGAGCATTGCGGGGATCGCGCGGATCAGCGACGGCAGGAACGGCGGCAGATCCATGCTGTCGCCGCCCGGGTGGTCGTCTCGGTGGGCGTAATAGGCGTTCATGGCCATCAACATCGCTGCCAGCAGCAGACCCGGCAGGATGCCGGCGGCAAACAGCGCGGTCACGTTGGTTTCCATCAGAGCGCCGTAGAAGATCATGATCGACGACGGCGGGATGATCGGCCCGATGATCGATGAGGCGCCGGTGATCGCCGAGGCGTAGTCACGCGTGTAGCCGCGGCGTTCCATCTCTGGCACCAGCGAGTTGCCAAGGGCTGCGGCGTCTGCTGTGGCAGAGCCGGACACGCCTGCGAAGAACACCGATGTCACGACATTCACATGGCCCAGACCGCCCTTCAGTCGACCGAAGACTGACATGCTGAGATCGATCAGCGCAGAGGCCACGCCCCCCCGGTTCATCAAGTCTCCGGCGAGGATGAACAGCGGCATGGCGAGAAAGGCGAAGCTGTCCAACTGGCTGAACAGGCGCTGCGGCAGAACGGCCATGAACTGAGCCTTGTCTACCGCCCAGAAGGTCAGGATCGCCGAAGCTCCGATCAGGTAGGCGATAGCAGATCCCGCGGCGAGCGCGACCGCTGTGCAGAGGAGGATGAAGGATACGGGCAAGAGGATGTCCATGTGGGAGGCGAGTTCCCGGGACGCTGCAGAGCGGTGACGTAAATGAAAATCCTCTAGCTCTGCGCCTCCTATAAGCGTTGATTATATGTCTGGCGTATCATTTGGCAAAACCATTTAATATCAAGTCCTTGCCTGTGATAATCTGAAAATTCTCGCATTCGGAAATCCGAGGGGGATCTCGTGTAACGCCTTCATAGTGGGCGCTTTTTCGACCATGATCGATTTTTAGCCGATATTTTCTCATGCGACACGACTGACCCTTGCATGAAAGAGGCGGCCTCGCGGCACTCCAAACCTCGAAGGCTGACGGGCAAACGGATGGACAAGGCCGGGCGCGACGGAGCTAGTCGTAGGAAGGTTCAGACGCCCGCTCGCGCAACGGCCCGCGAGTACGCCAGAACGGTCAAGCGGTGGGATGGCGCCCGGCGCGCCAAGGGAGCAGACCACGCACCGTAGGCGCTCTGCGCTGCGCCGACCGTAAGGCCGGCACCGGAGGAAATGGATCAGTCGACGATGAAGAGCGTCGCGCCAGTTCTTGTGCGCGAGGAATGGACCTCGGCGTCATCGGCAACCTTATAACTCATGCTCTCGCGGACCTCGAGCACGCGGCCGTCCTTGAGACGGGTATCCATGGCCCCCTTTGGTGAAAAATATGACATGACCCTTGATACACCAGTGATCCGAAACGTAGCTGGGGGAATGCTCGATCAGGCGGACGCGGCTCTTGCCCTCTCCAAAATACTGCACACGCCAGAGCGAAAACCTTCATCGCCCTCATGGCGCTCGGGCTTGATCCGTGACCAATCGGTGAGGGCGATGGGAAAGTTTTCCAATTTCAATTTTGTTCCTTTCAGGCCGCCAAGTTGGCGGCCGCGATCTTGATCCCAACAAGCGCGCATCCGCAGCGTTCCGGCACCGGATAAGTCGGCAGCAGCATCGGACTTCAACGAGAATACGCCAGCCCCGTAACCGTGCTTAAAGTGACGATCTGCCTGAGACAGTGCCCGAGGGGTGGAGTAAGGCCGCCGGCTAAGGCCTCGTGAGGTCGGCTGACAAGGTCTCCGCCGAATGTTACATGCTCCGGCTGAATAGAAAGACCTGATGAAAAGGACCGCTTCGGGTTCGCGGCCGAGTTGCGGTGCTGCAGAGGGTCCATCTACATGGTCAACGACGCCACGGCCGCCTGCCGGGCTGAGCACCGTTATAGCACCGGGTATAGGTTCCGCGACTATGCCTATTTCTTCATTGGCTCTTTCATCGGCGGCGGGGTGGTGCTGAACGGCACGGTGTTCGAAGGCAATCAGGGCAACGCCGGCGCGCTTGGTTCGATGCGCAGCACCGGACCGCTGGGGGAGTCGCAGCAGCTGATCGACGTAGCGTCGCTTCACCTGCTCGAGTCGCGGCTGAGCCAGGCAGGGCTGGATCCGGCCCTGATCTGTAAGCAACCTCAGGACTGGAGCGGCTTCATGCGGCATGTGGAGCCATGGATTGGCCAGACCGCGCAGGAACTGGCCAAGGCGGCGCTGTCGATCTGCTCGGTGATCGATTTCAGCGCGATTCTGATCGATGGCGCCTTCCCGCCGAAGGTGCGTCAGGATCTGGTCGAGCGAACGCGGCGCTACCTGGTCAACCAGGACAAGAGGGGGCTGATCGAACCCGTTATCGAAGCCGGCAGCTTCGGTCACAACGCCCGCGCCATCGGCGCGGCGAGCAGCCCGCTGTTTTCGCAATACCTGCTCAACACCAACGCCGGGCTGTCGGGAATTTGATCAGACGAAGCCGTCTTTCTGGTATCTCTCAAAGCGCCTATTGAAGCATCAGCTGAACCGCCCCGGTTTTCCGCCGATCTCGACACGGTTGCGGCAGCCGTGGTCCACTGGTCAGACAGAAGGCCAGGTCAACAGGCTGAAGATGTTGAAGCGGCAGATATATGGTGCCGCCGGTATCGACCTCCTTCTGGCGCGCCTTCAGCATTCGGAATGACCTCGCCACAGAAACCGGGGCGGCCCACAGCATCAAAGCCGGGTTCAGCTCGTACCGTACTTTCCCGCGCGGGTTGGGCACGCTTTCAGCAGCGCCGCGTGGCGCGGGTCGAAATTGCGGGCGATGGGTTCTGCTGCGGCGCCAATGGCGACGAGCCAGGGGTCGGCGTGGCCGACCTCGATCCGCCCGCTGGCCAGCCGTTCTAGCAGTGCGCGGGGAGCCGTGCCGCAGAGGATCACTGCCTCGGGATCGAGCGTCAGTTCCAGCATGCGCGCCGCCCAGGCGATGTGCCCAGAGGCGCGGGTCAGCCAGGCCTGAACCTCGGGGTCAGGCGAGTGCACCAGCGTCTCGATCCCGCGCCACATGTCGGGCCGGTCCTGCGCGATGCCGAACCGGTCGCAGAGCGCCCCGAGCGCGACCTCGTGCTCAAGCAGCGCGCCGCCGGGCAGCGGGATCATTCCGATCTCCCCAGCGTCGCAATGATGGCCGCCGTAAAGTTCGCCGTTGACGATCAGCCCGGCCCCGAGACCGTAGCCAAGGTAAAGGCAGACCGCGTTGCGCAGCCCGTGCGCCTTCCCGGTCAGCTTCTCCGAGATCGCCGCCGCGCCCGCGTCGTTCTGAAGAACGACCTCAAGGCCGGTGGCCTTGGCGAGCCGCTCTGCAAGATTGACGTCGCGCCACCCCGCCATGCTGTAATCATCACGCACTGCGCCCGCGTCCGGCCCGAAGGGGCCGGGCATCGCGACGCCGAGACCGACGATGCGGCCCGCGTCCTCGGCACAAAGCGCCGCGCGTGCCTCGGCAATGAGCCGCTCGAGCACCGCGAGTCCGGCCTCGGGGTCTCGCCCCGGCAGCGGGGCGTCGTGCCGCGCCACGACGCTGCCGCGCAGGTCCATCACCACCGCCCGCGCAACGCTTCGGTCGATTTGCACGCCAAGCGACAGCGCCCCCATCGGCGCAAGATCGTAGGGGATCGACGGCTTGCCCCGCCCCTCGGCCACCGGATCACAGGCGACCAGCAGCCCCGCCGCCTCCAGATGTTCGACGATGTTCGACAGCGTCTGTTTCGACAGCCGCGTCGCCCGCGACAGCGCAGCACGGCTGAGCGGCCCGTTGACCCGGATGGCGTCGATCACTGCCCGGCGATTGTGCGCCGCCGCGGCCTCGAGACCCGATCCGACCACGGCCCTGATGGGGTTCTGGCTGGGTTCCATGAAAACACATTGACAGCTGCGCGTCGACTCGTCCACCTTAAGTCTATCAACTGGACTAAATAACCAGACCCCGACAGGAGAGACGACATGACCAGACTAGCCGCCCTGATGGCCTGCACCGCGCTGAGTGCGACTGCCGCCCAGGCCGAGACCACGCTGAACGCCCTCTTCATGGCCCAGGCCGCCTATAGCGAGGACGACATCCGCGCGATGACCGCCTCGTTCCAGGAGGCCAACCCCGAGATCACGGTGAACCTCGAATTCGTCCCCTACGAGGGGCTGCACGACAAGACGGTGCTGTCCATGGGATCGGGCGGCGGCTATGACGTGGTGCTGTTCGACGTGATCTGGCCCGCCGAATACGCGGGGAACGATGTTCTGGTCGATGTCACCGACAAGATCACTGACGAGATGAAGGCCGGCATCCTGCCCGGCGCCTGGACCACCGTCGATTACGACGGCGCAAGCTACGGCATGCCGTGGATCCTCGACACCAAGTACCTATTCTACAACAAGGAAATGCTTGCCGAGGCGGGGGTCGAGCCTCCCGCCACCTGGGAAGAGCTTGCCGCGGCCGCGAAGGCGGTGAAGGAGGCGGGCATCGTCGAATATCCCATCGCCTGGTCCTGGGCGCAGGCCGAGGCCGCGGTCTGCGATTACACCACGCTGCTGTCCGCCTTTGGCGGCAGCTTCATCGAGGATGGCGCGCCCGCGTTCCAATCCGGCGGCGGGCTGTCGGCGCTGGAATACATGACCGCGAGCATGGAAGACGGCCTGAGCAACCCCAACTCGAAGGAATTCCTTGAGGAGGACGTGCGCGCGGTGTTCCAGAACGGCGATGCGGCCTTCGCGTTGAACTGGACCTACATGTACAACCTCGCCAACGCCAGCGAGGACAGCAGCGTCAAGGGCAAGGTCGGCGTCGTCGCCGCGCCGGGCGTGATGGGCGTGTCCGAGCACAGCGCCGTCAACGGCTCGATGGGCCTCGGGATCACCTCGACCTCGGAGCACCCGGGCGAGGCGTGGGAGTACATCGTCCACATGACCTCGCAGCCGGTGCAGAACGAGTATGCGCGGCTCAGCCTGCCGATCTGGGCGTCCTCCTACACCGACCCGGCGGTGACCGAAGGGCAGGAAGAGCTGATCGCCGCCGCCGAAAAGGGCCTTGCGGTGATGTACCCGCGCCCGATGACGCCGCAGTACCAGGAGATGTCGATGGCGCTGCAGCAGGGCCTGCAGGAGGCGCTGCTGGGCATGGCCTCGCCCGCCGAGGCGCTGGAAGGCGCAGCCGAGAACAGCGGGCTGTAAAGGCCCCGGGGCGGGGCCGCCGGTCCCGCCCGACCCGTTGAAGGAAACCCCATGTTCTCCGACCGTCTGACCCTGCGGGCATGGCTTCTCATGCTGCCGCTGCTTGCCGTCATGCTTGCCGTCATCGGCTGGCCGCTGGCCGACACCGTGCGGCTGTCCTTCACCGATGCGCGGCTGGTGGGCACCGGGGGCGATTTCGTCGGCCTTGCGAATTTCGAAAAGATGCTCGGCAGCCGCAATTTCATGAATGCGCTGAAGGCGACGCTGACGTTTTCCGTCTGGTCGGTGGGGGCAGAGCTGGTGCTGGGTGTGCTGGTAGGGCTGCTGCTGAACCAGCGCTTTTACGGGCGCACGCTGCTGCGGGCGCTGATGATCCTGCCCTGGGCGCTGCCGACGGTGGTGAACGCGACGCTCTGGCGGCTGATCTACAACCCCGAATACGGCGCTTTGAACGCGCTGCTGACGCAGGTCGGCCTTGCGGACAGCTACCAGAGCTGGCTTGGCCAGCCGGGCACCGCGATGACCGCGCTGATCGTGGCCGATGTCTGGAAGAACTTCCCGCTGGTGGCGCTGATCTCGCTGGCCGCGCTGCAGGCGGTGCCGAAGGATCTGACCAATGCCGCCGTCTCCGACGGGGCCAATGCCTGGCAAAGGTTCCGGCACGTGACGCTGCCCTGCCTCGTGGGGCCGCTAATGGTGGCGCTGGTTCTGCGCACCATCGAGGCGTTCAAGGTCTTCGACCTTATCTGGATCATGACGCGCGGCGGGCCGGCCAATTCGACACGCTCGCTTTCGCTGCTGGTCTACCAGGAGGCCTTCGCCTTTCAGCGCGCGGGATCGGGCGCCTCTCTGGCGCTGATCATCACGCTGATCATCACCGTACTGGCGGTATCCTACCTTGCACTGATGCGCCGAGCCGCGGGGCAAGGCGCATGAAACCCTCGCCGATCTTCACTGTCTTCATCCACCTCACGGCGCTGCTCGTCGCAGTGGCGGTGCTGGCGCCGCTGGCCTGGCTGTTCCTGATGAGCGTCTCGTCACAGGCCGAACTGATGGCGAAACCGCTGGTCTGGTGGCCAGAAACCTTCGATTTCTCGCGCTATGCCGAATTGCTGAGCCCCGAGACCGGCGCCGCCTTCCTCGCCGCGTTGCGCAACAGCGTCAGCGTGGCGACGATGGCGACCCTCGCGGCGCTGGCGGTGGGCATCCCGGCGGGCTGGGCCGCCTCGCGCCAGCCGAGGCTGGGCTGGAGTCTCGGCGCGGTCATTGCCACCTACATGCTGCCGCCGGTGGCGCTGTCGGTGCCGCTGTACCTGATCCTTGCAAGGTTTGGCCTGCTCAACAACGTCTTCGGGCTGGCGCTGGTGTATCTGAGCATCCTCGCGCCCTTCGTCACTTGGCTGCTCAAGGCCGGGTTCGACCCGATCCCGCGAGATCTGGAACGGGCGGCGGCGATCGACGGGGCAAGCCTGTGGCAGATGCTGCGGCTGATCCTGCTGCCGCTGGCGCTGCCGGTGGTGGCAACGGCGCTGATTTTCGCCTTCCTGCTGGCCTGGGACGAATTTTTTTACGCGCTGCTCTTCACGTCCAACCAGGACGCCAAGACGTTGAGCGTCGCCATCGCTGACCTCGCCGGAGGTCGGGTGTCCGATTACGGCATGATCGCCACCGCCGGAGTGATCGCCGCCCTGCCGCCTGTGGCGGTCGGGCTTCTCATGCAACGCGCCCTGATCTCGGGGCTGACCAACGGAGGTGTCAAGGGATGACACTCATGCTGAAAACCCCCTTCGCGCAGATCCAACCGCTCTATGACGAAATGGCCCGGCAGATGGCCGACAGCCGCGCGTCCATCGACGGGAACGCCGGGCGCGCCGCTCAGATCGCTGCGAGCATCCGCGAAACCGGCCGGCTGGTGCTGCTCGGGATGGGCGGCTCGCACGCGGTGGGGCGTATTCTGGAGCCGTCGTACAGGGCGCTTGGCATCGACGCGGTGGCGGTGACGCTGTCGGAACAACTTGACGCGCCTCTGCCGCTGGATGGCACGACGGTCATCGTCACCTCGCAGTCGGGCGAAAGCGCCGAGGTGCTGCGCTGGTTCCGCGAGGGCCACGCGCCGCGCGATGCCTTCGGCCTGACCATGCAGGGCTGTAGCACGCTGGCGGGGCTGGCGCCCTGTCTCGTCGGGGCGGGGGGCGCGGAAACGCCCTTTGCCGCCACCCGCTCGCTGACCGTGACGCTGGCGCTGCATGCCGCCGTTCTGGCTGAACTGGGGGTGAGCCTGGGCGACGTGTACGGCGCAATGCAGGCGCAAGCCCCGGACGTCGGCGCGGCGGTGACGCATCTGGGCACGGCACGCTGCCTCGTGACCTCGGGGCGCACCGCGCAGGGCGTGGCCGAGGCCATCGCGCTTGGCCTGACCGAGCTGTCGCGCCTGCCGTGCTTCTCGCTCGAAGGCGGGCAGCTGCGGCATGGCCCGGTCGAGATGCTGGCGCCGGAGGTCGGGGTGATCTTCTTCCGCGATGCCGACGCCTCGGCGCGCCATGTCACAAGCCTGGCCCAGTTCGTGCTGGACAAGAGCAGCTCGCCGGTGGTGGTCTTCGACGCGTCCGGCGCGGCGCCGATCGATGGCGCGCTGACTGTGCCGTGTCATCCTGCACAGGGCCTTGCGGGGGCCTTCTCGCTGCTGCCGGCGGCGCAGCGCTTCATGGTGGACTTTGCCGCCTCGCGCCTGCCCGACGCGGGCACGCCCATGCGCTGCACCAAGGTGACGACGGTCGAATGACACCGCTTGCAACCGTCGGAAACGTCAACGTCGACCTGATCATGGGGCCGCTTGCCCCCTGGCCTGAACCGGGCACCGAAGTGATCTGCCCGCAAAGCGAAACCCGTGTCGGAGGCGCGGCGGGCAATGCCGCGCTGGCGTGGATGGCGCTGGACGTGCCTTTCCAGATCGCCGCCGCCACCGGCAGCGATCCTTACGGCGACTGGCTTCGCGCGGGGTTCGGGGCGATGTCGGCGGGCTGGCCGAAGATGCCGGGCGCGACGACCCTGTCCGTGGGCGTCACCCATCCGGACGGAGAGCGCACCTTCCTGTCTACCGCCGGACACCTGCCTCTGTTCGACTGGCCCGATGTCGAGCGGCAGCTCGACTGGGAGGCGCTGGCGGGCGGGAAACTGCTGCTTTGCGGCAGCTTCCTGTCGCCGCGCCTGGCCGATGCATATGACGCGTTGTTCGACCGCTGCGACGCGCTGAAGATTGAGGTCGCACTCGACACCGGCTGGCCGCCGGAGGGCTGGGGGCCGTGGCGAACGCGCGTTCTGGACTGGATCGACCGCTCCGAGATCGTGCTCTTCAACGAGATCGAGGCCGCCGCCGTCACCGGGCGGGACGACCCGGCCGAGGCGCTGGAGGCGCTTGCCCCGCGCGGCATCGCGGTCATCAAGCGCGGCCCGCAGGGCGCAGTTGCTCGGCAGGGAACCGAGCGCGCCAGCGTCGCCGCACCGCAGGTGGCGGTGATCGACACCATCGGCGCGGGCGACATCTTCAACGCGGCCTTCCTCGCGGCCCTGCCCCGCGGGTTGCAGGCAGCGATGGACGCCGGCACGGCCTGCGCCTCGCGCGCGGTCTCCAGCCAACCGCGCCGCTACATGGTGCAGGAGGTCCCGGCATGAGCACGCTTGAAATCCGCGACATCACCAAGGATTTCGGCACGGTCCGGACGTTGCAGGGCATCGACCTGACGCTGCGGGACGGCGAGTTCCTAGTGCTGCTTGGCGCGTCGGGCTGCGGGAAATCGACGCTGCTGAGCATGATCTCCGGCCTGTCCGAGCCGACAACGGGCGAGGTGGTCCTGGACGGGCGCGTGCTGAACGGCGTGCATCCCAAGGACCGGGACATCGCCATGGTCTTCCAGAGCTACGCGCTTTACCCCAACCTAGACGTGGCGCGGAACATCGGCTTCGGGCTGGAAATGCGCGGCGCGCCGAAGGCGCAGCGCGACGCGGCGGTGGCGGAGGCCGCGAAGGTACTCAGGATCGAGCATCTGCTGGACCGCAGGCCCGGCGATCTTTCGGGAGGCCAGCGCCAGCGCGTTGCCATCGGCCGGGCGCTGGTGCGCAAGCCGAAGCTGTTCCTCTTCGACGAGCCGCTGAGCAATCTCGACGCTAGGCTGCGTCTCGAGATGCGTTCCGAGCTGAAACGCCTGCACCAGCAGCTTGGTGTCACCATGGTCTACGTCACCCATGACCAGATCGAAGCGATGACGCTGGCAACCCGCATCGCGGTCATGCAGGGCGGGCGGATCGAGCAGCTCGGCACCCCCGAGGAGATCTACGAGCGGCCCGCCTCGCGTTTCGTAGCGGAGTTCATGGGCGCCCCGCCGATGAACATGATCGAGGCGGCCCCGGTGCCCGGCGGGCTGTCGGTCGCGGGCGCGCTGCTGCGTTGCAGCGCGACGGAGCCTGTGGTCGTTGGCATCCGCCCTGAGGCGTTGAAGACCGAAGAGATGCCTGGAGCGCTGACGCTGCGCGGCACCGTCGATCTGGTCGAGCTGACAGGCCCCGAGCGCATCGTGTCGTTCAATCTCGGCCCGAAGCGGATCACCGTGACCCTGCCCGCCGAAAGGCGCGTGGAACTGGGCGAAGCGCTTGACCTGCACGTGGACCCGGCGCGGATCTCTGCCTTCGATCCTCAGGGCGGTCTGAGGGGGCCGCTGAAAGTGCTTGCAAGGTAGTCCACGTGCGTCGGGGCTCCAGTTGGCGAAATGGTAGCGCACCGCGCTCTGCCAAGCGAAGTCGGAAAAGTGACGCATCAGATCCGGCACCCGCGCGCCGGGCGACGACGCGCACCAGCACGGGGGCCCCTCCATCAGCGGTGAAGACCGCGTCTCGGGCTATGTTCGGATCGGCGAAGAGCCCACCGGCGGCGGCGGGAATGATTGTGTGTCCCGGCTATATTTCTGTGATCTATTAATGTGGATTATGAGTTTTACTATCAAGGAGATCTGCCGGTGGACCCACGGTCTCGGTGTACCGGTTGCAAACACCAGCGGCATGGGCGGGATGCCGATGTTGGCGTGGGTGCGGCGGTCAGGACGAGTCGTGATTGTCTTGCAGCCATTGGCGCACCGTCTCGAGCTTGTTCTCAAGATGGAGCTTCAGCACGTAAGACAACCGTTCGCCGTCGCGGGTCTCGAGGCAATCCATGATCTGCTCGTGCTCGTCCGTCGCCTGCGCCCAGCGTTCTTGCGTCATGTTCGCGACGTAGCGCGCTCTCCGCACCCGCGCGGCGAGTGAACGGTACTGCGTGGCCAGCGTCTCGTTGCGGGCGGCGTTCAGGATCGCCTCGTGGATCTGCTGGTTCACCTCGAAATACTTCGCCAGATCGCGCTTCTCGTAATGTTTCAGCATCTGCCGGTGCAGCACCCGGATATGGCCGATTTCGGCGTCGCTGATGTGCTTGCAGGCCAGTTCTCCGGAAAGCGCCTCGAGTGCGCCCATGACCGGGAACACCTCGTCGAGATCCTCGGGCGTGATGCGGCTGACCCATGCGCCCCGGTTCGGCTCCAGTGACAGCAGCCCTTCGGTGGCCAGCACTTTGAGCGCCTCGCGCAGCGGCGTGCGGGACACGCCGTAAAAGGTGCAGAGATCCTTTTCCGGCACCCGGATGCCGGGGGCGAGATCGCCGTTTACGATCTGGTTGCGGATCGCGTCAGTCAGCTCCGCGTGCAGGGATTTGCGGCGGAAGGGCGTCGGCGTCGAAAGAGCTGTGGTCATCTCTGGGTACCCCTATGAAGCGCCGGTTCCGCGAACGGCTGGTCTGTGCGACCTATTTGTGCATGCATAATTTTTCATTATTACCATTGCAGGACAAGTGGGAAGCAGTCTTAGCATTTTTCCGCAGGATTGGGAAAAATCTTATCAGTTGACACCTCGCTGATGAAAATGCATTCATAATTCATATTGCCGCAGAGGGGTCTTGCCCGCCTGCGGCGTCAGGGAGGACACAATATGACACACAGGGCAGGACGCCATTTCCTTCAGATCCCCGGGCCAAGCCCGGTGCCCGACCGGGTGTTGCGCGCGATCTCGGCGCAGACCATGGACCACCGCGGCCCGGATTTTGCCGATGTTGGCAAGGCGGCGCTTTCGGGGATGAAGACGATCTTCAAGACGGATCAACATGTCTTCATCTACCCCTCGTCCGGCACCGGCGCCTGGGAGGCGGCCCTGGTCAACACCCTGGCCGAGGGCGACAAGGTTCTGATGTACGAAACCGGCCATTTCGCGACGCTGTGGAAGAAGATGGCGGCCAAGCTCGGCGTGGACGCCGAGTTCATCGAAGGCGACTGGCGCGGCGGGGCCGATCCCGATCGCATCGAGGCGCGCCTGCGCGCGGACAGCGCTCATGAGATCAAGGCGGTCTGCGTGGTCCATAACGAGACTTCGACCGGGTCCGTCTCGCCCATCGCGCAGGTGCGGCAAGCCATCGACGCGGCGGGTCATCCGGCGCTTCTGATGGTCGACACGATCTCGGGGCTGGCTTCGATCGACTTCCGGTTCGATGAATGGGGCGTGGACGTTGCCGTCTCCGGCTCGCAGAAGGGCCTGATGCTGCCCCCCGGTCTGTCGTTCAACGCGGTGAGCCAGAAGGCCTTTGAGTATTCCAAGAGCAACGGCATGCGCCGCTCCTACTGGGACTGGCAGGAAATGGCCGCGATCAATCCAACCGGCTACTTCCCCTACACCCCCGGCACCAACATGCTTTACGGCCTCAACGAGGCCATCGCGATGCTGCACGAAGAAGGGCTGGACAACGTCTATGCCCGTCATCAGCGTCATGGTGCTGCCACCCGCACGGCGGTGCGCCACTGGGGTCTCGAGGTGCTTTGTGCGCAGCAGGGGCAGGAATCGGGCGTGCTGACAGCGGTGCTTATGCCCGAAGGGCACAGCGCCGATGCCTTCCGCGCAAGCGCTTTGCGCCATTACGACATCTCGCTCGGCAATGGCCTGTCCAAAGTGGCCGATAGGGTCTTTCGCATCGGCCACCTCGGTGACATCAATGATCTGACCTTGGCCGGCACCCTGACGGGGGTGGAACTTGGCCTGCGCAAAGCCGGGGTTCCGCACAACCAGGGCGGCGTCGCCGCAGCCATGGCGGAATTGGAACAGACCGCTTACGAGCCACTCGCAGCCGAGTGAGCCAAAGCCTTTTGTGCCCGCCAGCCGGGCACCGCATACCCGGCGTCGGCGCCGGGTAGAGGCCGACCGCGCCACGGAGGAGGGGCGGCGACCGACATCATTATGGGAGGAGAGACCATGACACCCGTAGGACGGCCCATGCGCGGCATCGCCCTGATCGCCGCCGTCGCGGCAACAACCACGCCCGCACTCGCCAGTGACTACCCCGAGCGCACGGTGGAGATCATCCACCAGTATGGCCCCGGCGGCGGCACCGACCGCTTTATCCGCGCCATCTCCGAGCCGATGCAGGAGGCCACCGGCCAGAGCTTTGTTCCGATCTCGATCACCGGCGGCGGCGGTGTCCCCGCCTTCGTCACCTTCATGCAGCGTCCGGCCAACGGCTACACGCTGGTGTCGCTCAGCCCCGATGACGTGATCAACCACGCGCTTGGCCGGATCGATTTGTCGAACGTGCAGCCGCTGGTCCGCATCCAGTACGATCAGGGCCTGCTGCTGGTCTCCAAGGACAGCGACATTCGCAGCCTCGACGATGTGCTCGCCGCCGAGGCCGAAGAGCCGGGTGGCCTCAAGGTCGGGGTGACCGGCTCGGCGGGTTTTGACGACGCGCTGATCGGCCTGTTCAACGAAGAGGCGGGGATCGAGCTGGGCACCGTGCCCTTTGGCGCCGCCGAGATGGTGTCGAACACTCTCGGGGGGCACCTCGACATGATGTACGAGGAATACGGCCCGACCCGCGGGCTGATCGAATCCGGCGATCTCATCCCCATCGTGCTGTTCTCGGACGAACGGCTCGAAGAGCTGCCCAATGTGCCCACCGCCGCCGAGCTTGGCTATGATGTGACGCTGGGCCGCTGGCGTGGTTTCGGCATTCGCCCCAGCACCGACGCGGCGCAGATCGACACGCTGGTGTCGCTGTTCAAGGACGCCGCCGCCGATGAGGGCTACAAGAAGGTCGAGGCCGACAGCGCGCTTCAGTACCGGTCCGAGTTCATGGGGCCGGGCGCGTTCAAGACCTTCCTCGACAAGGAAGTGGAGACCTACAGCACCATCATGAACCAGCTCGGCTACTGATCTTATCGGCGTGGCGGGCCCACGGGTCCGCCCCAGCCTGGGGAGGGGCTGGCGACATGCTCTACAAACTGTCCGAAGTGGTCGTCTTCGCGGCCATGACCATCGCGTCCGTCGCGCTCTGGTTCACTGCCGATGCGCTACCCGTGTCGAAACGCTACGCTCAGGTTGACAGCGACATGTGGCCGAAGATGGTGTTCGGGGCGCTCGGGATCTGCTGTGCCATCCATCTGGCGCAAAAGGTGGCGGGCCTGATCGCCGCGCCCTCCGGCGGGCCGCGCACGCTTGATGAAGAACTCGAGGCCTACGTGCCGCAAGGCTATTACACGCGGCTGATCGTGACCGGCGCGCTGATCATCGGCTACTTCTTTGCGCTGCAATACGTCGGCTTTCTGCTGGCAACGTTGGTCTTCCTCTGGGCGGGATCCTTTATCCTTCCTTACCGCAACACGCTGGCGAAGCTGCTCTTCGCCCCCGCTTTCACCCTGCTTCTGGCGGCCTTCTTCAGCTATGGGCTGTCGCTGTCGCTGCCCCGGGGCACAGGCATCTTTTACGATCTCAGCCAGGCGCTTTACTAAGCCGCCCCAGCACCGGAGAATCCCATGCTAGACGCATTCGTTTCCGCCGCCGGGTACATGGTCGGCAATCCCATGAGCTTTCTGCTGATCCTGTTCAGCGTGATCTGGGGCATCGTTTTTGGCGCCGTCCCCGGCCTGACCGGCATCGTGGGCGTGGCGCTGCTCATCCCCTTCACCTTTGCCTTTGATCCGACGGAAGGCATGCTGCTGCTTGGCGGTGTCTACGTCGGGTCCACCTTTGGCGGCTCCATCGCCGCGATCCTGTTCAACACCCCCGGCTCTCCCGAGGCGGCCTGCACCTCGCTCGACGGCTACCCCATGGCCAAACGTGGCGAGGCGGGCAAGGCGCTGGGGATCGCACTGGCAGCCTCGGCGGTGGGCGGCATCTTTGGCACGCTGGTGTTGATGTTCGCGGCCCCGCCGCTGGCGCGCCTTGCGCTGGAATTTGGCCCGGCAGAGTATTTTGCCCTTGCGGTGCTGGGCATCACGGCAATCGCCTCAATCGGCGGCGGCTCGCTGGTCAAGGGACTGATCGCCGGGCTTCTGGGCCTTGCGGTGGCGCTGATCGGGCTTGATCCGCTGACCGGGACCGCGCGGTTCACCTTCGGCAACATGATGCTGCTGACCGGGGTCAGCTTCATCGCCGCCATCATCGGCATTTTCGCCCTTGCCGAGGTGCTGCAACGATTTGCCGACGGCCCGCCCAAGGGCGAACAGATGACTCAGGTCTCGACCCAGCTTCCGAGCTTTGCCGAGTTCATGGCCACCAAGGCCACGCTGCTGCGCTCTTCGGTCATCGGCACCATCATCGGCGCCCTGCCCGGCGTTGGCGCCACCACCGCCGCCTTCATCAGCTACTCCGAAGCGTTTCGGTGGTCCAAGAAGCCAGAGCTGTTCGGCAAGGGCTCGCCCGAGGGCATCGCCGCGCCGGAGTCCGGCAACAACTCGGCGGTGGGCGGCTCGATGATCCCGCTGCTGGCCCTGGGCATCCCCGGCTCTGCCACCACCGCGGTGATGATCGGCGGTCTGACGATCCACGGCATCGTGCCGGGACCAATGCTGATGCAGAACAATTCGGACCTCGTCTATTCGGTGTTCATCGGCATGCTGCTGGCCAACATCCTGATGCTGGTCTTCGGCCTGCGGGCGGCGCGGCTGTTTGCCGTTGTCCTTCGGGCGCCCTACCAGCTTGTCGGTCCGGCTATCGTGGTGCTCTGCATGACCGGGGTCTTCGCGCTGAACAACAACGTGTCGGATGTGGCGGTGATGCTGGTCTTCGGGGGCGTGGGCTTCTTCCTGAAAAGCTACGGTCTGCCGGTGGCAAGCTTCATCATCGGGCTGGTGCTTGGCCCCATCGCCGAGGTGAGCCTGCGTCAGGGCCTGATCCTTGCCGACCACGACATCATGACCTTGGTCAGCCGCCCCATCACCGGCACGCTGCTGATCTTGTCGGCTGTGTCGCTGGCCTATGGCATCTGGGGGCAGATCCGCCGCAAGCCGCCATCGGACGGCACCCCCGACGCGCAGCCTGAAACCAGCTAACCCACGGGTTTAACGTTTAAAAATCAATACCATCCGGGCCGCCTTTGGCCCGGAGCCGCCCCCCTCATGCCAAAATCCAAGGAGGCCACAAGATGAATGCTCCCATGCCTCAGCGCAGCACCACCCCCGCCGCCCGTGCCGTGGCCCGATCGCAGGCCTTCGAGAGCGCGCTGTCCAAAGCCATGGAAGGCGGCACCGATTTTGGCGCCTTCACCCGTGGTCGCTATGCCACCGATGCTTCGATCTACCAGATCATGCCGACCGGCGTGGCCTACCCCAAATCCGCCGACGACATTGCCGCGGCGCTTCAGATCGCCTCGGAACATGGCGTGCCGGTCATCGCCCGCGGCGGCGGCACCTCGCAGAACGGCCAGCCCATCGGGCGCGGGCTGATCCTCGACATGTCACGCCATTTCAACGACATGCTGGATTACGACGCCGCCGCGCGCACGGTGACCGTGCGCCCCGGCATGGTGCTTAACACGCTGAACGAGCGGGCGCGTCAGGATGGACTGTTCTTTCCGGTGGAACCTTCGACCGCCTCGCGCTGCACCATCGGGGGGATGTGCGGCAACAACTCGTCGGGCGCACGATCGCTGCGCTTTGGCAAGACGGTGGACAATGTTCTTGCCATGGAAGGGCTGATGCATGACGGCGACAGCTTCCGCCTTGATGCCGCGCATTGGTCGGAAAACCCCTCTCCCCGGATGCGCGAGATCATGAGCAGCCTGACCGCTCTGGCCGACACCCACCGCGAGCGCATCGACGAGATTTTCCCCAAGGTGCAGCGCCGTGTTGGCGGCTACAACCTTGACGAGCTGCTGCCCGCCCAGCCGAACCTGTCGCGGCTGCTGGTCGGCTCCGAAGGCACGCTTGCACTCAGCACGGCAGTCACCCTGAAACTGTCGACCCTGCCCAAGCATCGGGTGATGGGCGTGTGCCACTTCCCCGATTTCCGCAGTGCCATGGAAACCACGCAGCACCTTGTCGCGCTTGGCCCTGTCGCGGTCGAACTGGTGGACAATAACGTGCTGGTCATGGGCGCCGACATCCCTGCGTTTGTGCGCACCATCAGCGACATCACCAAGGGCACGCCCAACTGCCTGCTGCTCTGCGAATTTGCGGGCGATGACCTTGATGCGCTGAAAGGCGATCTCAAAAGGCTGGACCAGTGCATGGCCGATCACGGCCATGCGGATGCTGTGGTCGAGGTGGTTGAGCCGCATCGCCAAAAGGCGGTCTGGGGCGTGCGCGAGGCGTGTCTTAACATCATGATGTCGATGAAATCCGAGGGCAAGCCGGTGTCCTTCATCGAGGATTGCGCCGTCCCGCTTGAACATCTCGCCGATTACACCGACGGCATTACCAATCTGTTCGAACGCCACGGCACACGCGGGACATGGTACGCCCATGCCTCGGTCGGCTGCCTGCACGTGCGGCCCATTCTCAACATGAAGACCGAGGAAGGCGCCAATGCGATGCGCGCCATCGCCGAAGAGGCCGCCGAGTTGGTGCGCAAATACAAGGGATCGTTCTCGGGCGAGCATGGCGACGGGATTTCCCGGTCGGAATATGTCGAGCCGATGTTCGGGGCCGAACTCACCCGCGCCTTCGAACAGGTGAAGGACAGTTTCGATCCGGAAAATCGTCTCAACCCCGGCAAGATCGTGCGCCCGCTGCGCATGGATGACCGCGATTTGATGCGCTTCAAGCCGGGCTACAAGACCAAGCTGCCCGCAGAACCCGCGCTGGATTGGTCCGACTGGGGCGGTTTCGGCGGCGCGGTCGAGATGTGCAACAACAACGGCACCTGTCGCAAGCTGTCGGGCGGCACCATGTGCCCGTCCTACCGCGCCACGCGAGATGAACAACACCTGACGCGGGGGCGCGCCAACACGCTGCGCCTCGCGATCTCGGGGCAACTTGGCGAAGACGCCTTCACCTCGCCCGAGATGAAGGAAACTATGGATCTGTGCGTATCTTGCAAGGGGTGCAAGCGCGACTGCCCCACAGGGGTCGACATGGCGCGGATGAAGATCGAGGTGCTGCACCACTACCACAAGCGCCACGGCCTGCCCCTACGCGAACGGCTCATCGCCCATATGCCGCGCTATGCCGCCATGGCGTCGCGTTTTGCCCCGCTGGTGAACCTGCGCGACAAGGTGCCGTTTCTGGCGAAGCTGTCCGAGCAATGGCTGGGGTTCTCGGCCAGACGCACCCTGCCCCAATGGCGCAAGCCCTGGGTCGAGGACCGCGCCCCCGCCGCGCCGCAGGACGTCAAGGGCGACGGGCGCGACATCGTGTTGTTCGGCGATACGTTCAACCGCTACTTCGAATCCGAAAACCTCGAGGCTGCCGAGCGTGTTCTGGTGAAGGCGGGCTACCGCATCCTCCGCGTCACCGTGGGCAGCAGCCGCCGCCCGATGTGTTGCGGGCGGACCTATCTTGCCTCGGGCCAGACCGACGAGGCGCGCGCCGAACTGCGCCGCACCCTTGGGGCGCTTCGGCCTTTCGTTGACGCGGGCGCGCGGGTCGTGGGTTTGGAACCGTCCTGCATGTTTACCTTTCGCGACGAGATGACTGCGCTGCTGCCTGCCGAAGAAACCAGCTTCATGGCGGGCAAGGCGCTGATCTTCGAGGAACTGCTGTCCGAAGACATCGCGGCGGGTACCCTGACGCTGCCGGTCGGGGATGCGGGCGGGCAGACCGTTCATGTGCACGGCCACTGCCACCAAAAGGCGTTTGGCGCGATGGGCGCGGTGGAAACCGTGTTGCGCGGGGTGCCGGGCTTGGACGTGGAAATGATCGAAAGCTCGTGCTGCGGCATGTCCGGTGCTTTCGGCTACGCCGCCGAGAACTACGATGTGTCGATGAAGATGGGCGAGGCCGCCTTGTTGCCCGCCGTACGCGATGCGGCCCCCGACGCGCTTATCGTGGCCGACGGGACCAGCTGTCGCCATCAGATCCACGATGGTGCCGCGCGCAAGGCGATCCATGTGGCCCTCGTGCTTGACCGGTACCTGCAATGACCTGCGCCCCAACTTGCAACAGAAAGCCAGTGCCATGAGCCTTCAGAACCCAAGTTTCATTCCCGGTCCGACGAACCTCCCCGAGGGGCTTCGCAAGGCCTGCGACATGCCCACCATCGACCACCGCTCGCCGCTGTTCGGCGAGATCCTGCGCCCTGCCCGCAGCGGCGTGCGCCGGGTGCTGAAAAGCCAGCGGGCCGAGGTGTTCATCTTTCCATCCACCGGCACCGGTGGCTGGGAGGCGGCGCTGAGCAACACGCTCAAAGCGGGTGACACGGTTCTGGCGGCGCGCAACGGCATGTTCAGCCACCGCTGGATCGACATGTGCCGCCGCCATGGCCTCAACGTCGAGGTTGTGGAAACGCCTTGGGGCCAAGGCATTCCCGCCTATCGGTTTGAGGAAATCCTGACGGCAGACACCCAGCACCGCATCCGCGCCGTGCTGGCCACCCACAACGAGACGGCCACCGGCGTGCGCTCGGACATTCACGCGGTGCGCCGGGCGATGAACGCCGCCGGCCACCCGGCGATGCTGTTCGTGGACGGGGTGTCATCCATCGGATCGATGGATTTTCGCTTTGATGAATGGGGCGTGGATATTGCCGTCACCGGGTCGCAAAAAGGGTTCATGCTGCCTGCCGGGCTTGCCATTCTCGGGGTCAGCCCCAAGGCGATGTCGGCGGCCAAGAGCGGCGAGACCCTGCCCCGCACCTTCTTCGATTTTCGCGACATGCAGCGCGCCTATGGGCAGGACGCGTATCCCTACACGCCCTGCGTCGGTCTGATCAACGGGCTGAACCTGTCGTGCCGGATGCTGCTGGACGAAGGGCTGGACAACGTTTTTGCCCGCCATGCCCGCATCGCCAGCGGTGTGCGCGTGGCGGTCGGGGCCTGGGGGCTGCCGCTTTGTGCCGCAAGCCCGGACCTCATGTCCGACACGGTCAGCACGATCCGCACGCCCGAAGGCTTCGACGCCACGGATCTTGTTCGCCATGCGGCGCAGACCTACGGCGTTGCCTTTGGCGTCGGCCTTGGAGAGTTGGCGGGCAAGGCGTTCCGCATCGGCCATCTTGGCAGCCTGACCGAGGTGATGATGCTGTCCGGGATCGCCACCATGGAGATGTGCATGGCCGACTTCGGCCTGAACATCACGCTCGGCTCCGGCGTCGCCGCGGCGCAGGATTTCTACCGCACGCACCCTGCAACCATCGCCAGAGAGGTCGCCTGATGAACGCCCCAACGATGATCATTCCCAGCTATGACGACATGCTCGCAGCGCATGAGCGCATCCGTCCCCACATCCGCCGCACCCCGGTACGGACCTCGGATTACCTCGACGAGCTGACCGGCGCGCAGCTGTTTTTCAAATGCGAGAACTTTCAGGAACCCGGCGCCTTCAAGGTGCGCGGTGCCACCAACGCGGTCTTCGGCCTTGGCGAGGCGCAGGCGGCGCGGGGCGTTGCAACGCACAGCTCGGGCAACCACGCCTCCTGCCTCAGCTACGCCGCCATGCTGCGCGGCATCCCGTGCAACGTGGTCATGCCGCGCACCGCGCCGCAGGCCAAGAAGGACACGGTGCGCCGTTACGGCGGGCGCATCACCGAATGCGAGCCGTCGACCTCGTCGCGCGAGGAAACCTTCGCCCTCATCCAAGCCGAGACCGGCAGCGATTTCGTTCATCCCTACAATGATCCGCGTGTCATCGCCGGGCAAGGCACCTGTTCCAAGGAGTTCATCGAACAGACCGACGGGCTTGATATGGTGGTTGCGCCCATCGGCGGCGGCGGCATGATCTCCGGCACCTGTCTGACGCTGGCGACGCTGGCCCCCGAAACCCAAGTGATCGCCGCCGAGCCGGAACAGGCGGATGATGCCTACCGCAGCTTCAAGGCCGGGCACATCATCGCCGATGACGCCCCCAAGACCATCGCCGACGGGTTGCTGGTGCCGCTCAAGGACCTCACCTGGCATTTCGTGTCGAACCATGTCTCCGAGATTTACACCGCCTCGGACCCGGAAATCATCGACGCGATGAAGCTGGTGTGGAAGCACCTGCGCATTGTCATGGAGCCGTCGAGCGCTGTGCCCCTCGCCATCGTTCTCAAGAACCCGGAGGCATTTCGCAAAAAGCGCGTCGGTCTCGTCATCACCGGCGGCAATGTCGACCTAGACCGGCTGCCCTGGCTCGCCTGAGCCAGCCGCCCCAATACCCGCCTGAGCCACTCACCCCCATAAGGGAGGAACACAGATGAAAGACCTTTCCGATCTCGAACAGTTCGACGTGGGCTTCGACATCCCGGCCAAGCCCGGCATGGACGAGGCAGACATCCAGACGCCCTGCCTCGTGCTCGACCTTGACGCGCTGGAACGCAACATCAAGGTGATGGGCGATTACGCCCGCGCGCATGGTATGCGCCACCGGGTGCACGGCAAGATGCACAAATCGGTGGATGTGGCCAAGCTTCAGGAACGTCTTGGCGGTGCGGTGGGCGTGTGCTGCCAGAAAGTGTCCGAGGCCGAGGTCTTTGCCCGCGGTGGCATCAAGGATGTGCTGGTGTCCAACCAGGTGCGTGACCCGGCCAAGATCGACCGGCTGGCACGGCTGCCGCAGCTTGGCGCGCGGATCATCGTCTGCGTCGATGACGTGGAGAACGTGGCCGAGCTGTCGGCGGCGGCGGTGAAACACGGCACGGGCCTGGACGTCTTCGTGGAAATCGACTGCGGCGCGGGGCGCTGCGGCGTGACCACCACCCCCGCCGTGGTCGAAATTGCCAAGGCGGTGGAACGTGCGCCGAACCTGACCTTCGCGGGCATTCAGGCCTATCAGGGCGCGATGCAGCACATCGACAGCTACGATGCGCGCAAGGACAAGCTCGACGCCGCCATCGCCATGGTCGAGGACGCCGTGGCGGGCCTCAAGGCCGAGGGGATCGAGTGCGCGCTGGTCTCGGGCGGCGGCACCGGGTCGTATTATTTCGAAAGCAATTCCGGCGTCTACAACGAGCTTCAGTGCGGCTCCTATGCCTTTATGGACGCGGATTATGGCCGCATCCTGGATAAGGATGGCAAGCGCATCGATCAGGGCGAATGGCTCAACGCCTTCTTCATCCTGACGCAGGTCATGAGCCATGCCAAGGCGGACAAGGCCATCGTCGATGCGGGCCTCAAGGCGCAGTCGGTGGACAGCGGCCTGCCGGTGATCTTCGGGCGCGACGATGTCGAATACATCAAGTGTTCCGATGAACATGGCGTCGTCTCGGACCCGCAGGGCGTGCTGAAGGTGGGGGACAAGCTGCGACTGGTGCCCGGCCACTGCGATCCCACCGCCAATGTGCACGACTGGTACGTGGGCGTGCGCAGCGGCAAGGTCGAATGCGTCTGGCCGGTGTCGGCGCGCGGCAAGGCCTACTGAGAACGACGAAAAAGGGGCAGGCCCGGAACAGGGCCTGCGAGACGCGCCTGTGCGGGTGACCCTTTGCCTGTCGCACAGGGGCGCATGACAGCACAACAGGAGAGAGACGATGTACATCGTTCCCGAACGCGAGATCGGCGCGCTGATGACGCGCGCCTCGGCCTTCGACGCCGTGGAAAAGGTCTTTGCCGCCATGGCCTCGGGCGAGGCCTATAATTTCCCGGTGATCCGCGAAGCCATCGGGCACGAGGAGGCACTGTATGGCTTCAAGGGCGGCTTTGATCGCGCGGGCCTGAGCCTTGGCCTGAAGGCGGGTGGCTACTGGCCGAACAATCTGCAAAAACACGGCGAGATCAATCACCAGTCCACGGTGTTCCTGTTCGATCCGGACACCGGCAAGGTTGCCGCCATGGTCGGGGGCAACCTGCTCACCGCGCTGCGCACCGCTGCCGCCTCCTCGGTGTCGATCGCCCATCTGGCTCGCAAGGATGCCAAGGTGATGGGCATGGTCGGCGCGGGCCATCAGGCGACCTTCCAGCTGCGCGCCGCGCTGGAGCAGCGCAGCTTCGAAAAAGTCATCGGCTGGAACTACCACCCCGAGATGCTGCCCAACATCGAAAAGGTGGCGAATGAGGCTGGCCTGCCCTTCGAAGCGGTGCCGCTGGACGGGATGCGCGAGGCGGATGTCATCGTGTCCATCACTTCGGCCTTCGCGCCCAGCCTGATGGCCGCCCATGTCAGCCCCGGCACGCATCTTGCCTGCATGGGCACCGACACCAAGGGCAAACAGGAAGTCGACGCCGCGCTTCTGGCGGCGGCCACGGTGTTCACCGACGAAATCGCGCAATCGGTCAGCATCGGCGAGGCTCAGCATGCCATTGCGCAAAACCTGATGACCGAGGCGGACATCCACCAGATCGGTGCGGTGATCAACGGCACCCATCCCGGGCGCAAGTCTGCAGACGAGATCACGCTTTTCGATGGCACCGGCGTCGGTCTGCAGGACCTTGCCGTCGCCGCCGCGGTGGTCGACCTTGCGATCGAAAAAGGCATCGCCATCAAGGTGGATGTCTGACCCCACCGCATGAGGCCCCCCGATGACCCGACCCGTCCGCATTTTCATCAATGGCTTCGGCCGCATCGGCCGCACCGTCTTTCGGCAGATCATCGCAGGCAGCCCTGCCATCGAGATCACTGGCATCAATGACGTGGCGCCGCTGGACACCTGTGCCTACCTGCTGCGCTATGACAGCGTTTTCGGCCCCTTCCCCACCCCTGTGGAAGTGGCGCCGGGCGCGCTGATTGTCGCGGGGCGGCAGGTGCCTTTTCATGCGGTGCAAGACCTGCGGCAGCTCGACCTGTCCGGCGTCGATGTGGTGCTGGAATGCACCGGGCGCGCGGGCAGCCGCGAGGTGGCCATGGCCGGGCTTGACGCCGGGGCCGCACGGGTGCTGATTTCGGGGCCCTCGCAGGCGGCGGACCTGACCTATGTGATCGGCGCTTCGGGCGCGGTGCCGCAGGATGCGCGTATCCTGTCCAACGCATCCTGCACCACCAATGCCATCGCCCCCCTGCTGCGCGCCGTGCACGCGCGCTGCGGCATCGAACGCGCCCATGTCACCACGATCCACTGCGCCACAGCCAGCCAGCCCACCACCGACCGCCCCGGCGAGACTTTGGAACGCAGCCGCGCCTCGCATGAATCCATCGTGCCCACTTCGACCAGCGCCGCCGCGCAGGTGTTGAAGGTGCTTCCCGCGCTTCAGGGCCGGCTCAGCATCGCCGCCGCGCGCATCCCGACGATTTCGGTCTCGGCGATTGACGCGGTGATCCAATGCGCCGCCCCGCCGGGAAAGGTGGAGGCGCTGCTCGACAGCATAACCGACGGCACGATCATCGGCGCCAGCCATGACCCTTGTGTCTCCGTCGATTTCCGTGGGCGGACCGAAAGCCTGATCCTCGCCCGGACCGAAACGCAGGTGGTCGGCGACGGCCAGCTGCGGATCTTCGGCTGGTACGACAACGAAGCCGGGTTCTCGGCGCGGATGCTCGACATGACGCAGCGCCTCGCCCATCCGATCTGACATGGCACCCTGAAGGAGACCTCGATGGCCCTCGACAAGACACCGCCGCCCCCCGAACAGCAGGCCGCGCTTGACTACCACGCCTACCCGACCCCCGGTAAGCTTGAGATCCGCGCAACCAAGCCCATGGCCACGGCGCGGGATCTGTCGCGGGCCTATTCCCCCGGCGTTGCCGATGCCTGCATGGAGATCGCCCGCGATCCCGCCCTTGTCACCCGCTACACCGCAAGGCGCAACCTCGTGGCGGTGGTGTCGAACGGCTCCGCCGTGCTGGGGCTGGGCAATATCGGCGCGCTGGCGTCAAAGCCGGTGATGGAGGGCAAGGCCGTGCTCTTCAAGAAATTCGCCAACATCGACTGCTTCGACCTCGAGGTGAACGAGACCGACCCCGAGGCGCTTGCCGACTGGGTGTGCAAGCTTGAACCCACTTTCGGCGCCATCAACCTCGAAGACATCAAGGCCCCCGATTGTTTCATTGTCGAGCGGATCTGCCGCGAGCGCATGGGCATCCCGGTGTTCCACGACGATCAGCACGGCACCGCCATCGTGGTCGCCGCCGCCGCCCGCAACGCGCTGCACCTTGCGGGCAAGGATCCCGCCACGGTGCGGGTGGTGGGCATCGGCGCGGGCGCCGCTGGCACGGCTTGCCTTGCCATGCTCGCCAAGCTCGGCATCCCCGAGCGCAACGTCACCGTCTTCGACAAGGACGGCGTGCTGCACGCGGGGCGCAACGATCTGGCCCCCGAACAGCGCCAGTTCGCCCATGCCGAACAAGGCATCAGCCTGGGCAACGCGCTGAAAGGCGCGGATATGGTGCTGGGCGTCTCCGGCCCCGGCGTGCTGACCCCCGAGATGGTGGCGGGCATGGCCCCTGCCCCGGTGATCCTTGCACTTGCCAACCCGACCCCCGAGATCATGCCAGACCTCGCCCGCGCCGCCGCCCCGGGCGCGATGATCGCCACAGGCCGGTCGGATATTCCCAATCAGGTCAATAACGTGCTGTGCTTTCCGTTCATCTTTCGCGGGGCGCTGGATGTCGAGGCGCGCGAGATCAACGACGCGATGAAGCTGGCCTGCGTCGATGCCATCGCCGATCTGGCCCGCCAGACCACCACCGCCGAGGTCGGCGAGGTTTACGAGAACGAGAAACTGACCTTCGGCCCGGATTACCTGATCCCCAAGCCGTTCGATCCGCGCCTTCTGCCGACCATCGCCGTGGCCGTCGCCCGCGCCGCCATGGAAAGCGGCGTGGCGCGCCGGACACTTGACCTCGACAGCTACAGACAGGCGCTCGAAGCGCAGGTGTTCCGCTCCTCACTCACCATGCGCGGCGTGACCGAGGCGGCGCGGCGCTCATGCAGACGCATCGTCTTTGCCGAGGGCGAGGATCGCCGCGTGCTGCGCGCGGTACAAGGGCTGGCCGAGGACGGCATCCACACGCCGATCCTTATCGGGCGCCCCGAGGTCATCGCGCAAAGGCTCGAGCAGATGGAACTGCCGATGGTGGCGGGCCGCGACTTCGAGATCGTGAACCCCGAAAGCGACGAGCGCTATACTGATTACTGGCGCGACTACCACGAGCTGATGAAGCGGCAGGGCGTGACCCCTGATCTGGCCCGCGCCATCCTGCGCACCAATACCACGGCGATTGCCGCGCTGATGGTGCGCCGCAACGATGCCGACAGTATGATCTGCGGCACCTTCGGGCAGTATTCGTGGCATCTGAACTACATCCGGCAGGTGCTGGAAACCGGTGATCTGTCCCCCGCCGGGGCACTGTCGCTGATGATCCTCGACGAGGGGCCACTGTTCGTGGCCGACACCCATGTGACGCTTGAACCCGATGGCGCAACACTGGCGCGGACGGTCGAGGCGGCGGCCCGGCATGTGCGCCGCTTCGGGATCGAGCCGCGCATCGCCCTGTGTTCGCGATCCCAGTTCGGCAACACCGACTGCCGCACAGGCGTGACCATGCGCGAGGCATTGGCGATCCTTGATCGCAAAAACGTGGATTTCGAATATGAGGGCGAAATGCACACCGAGCTGGCGCTGAACCCCGACCTGCGCGAACGGCTCTTGCCGGGCAACCGGCTAAGCGGGCGCGCCAATGTGCTGATCTATGGCAACACCGATGCGGCAGGTGCCGCGCGCGATCTGCTCAAGGGCGTGGCCGAAGGGCTGGAGGTCGGGCCGATCCTGATGGGGATGGGCAACCGCGCCCATATCGTCACCCCCGAGGTCACCCAGCGCGGGCTGATCAACATCGCCACTCTGGCAAGCGCCGACGTGGCAAGCTACGGCTGAAACGACACGAGCCGCTGGCGGTCAGGCCAGCGGCTCGTCACTATCGCTGCGCCAATAGCGTCAGGTGCCGGACCATTCCGGCTTGCGCTTGGACAGGAAGGCATCGACGCCTTCGCGGAAATCCTTGCTTCCGTAGATCCGGGCGACGGTTTGTGCATCATCCGGCGTTTCCGGTTCCAGCTTTGCGACCATCTCGCGGCAGGCGGCGATGGTCAGCGGCGCGGCTTTGCACAGACGATCCACCGTGCGCGACACCTCTTCCTCCAACGCCTCGGGCGAAACGCAGGCGCTGGCAAAGCCAAGCCGGTACGCCGTCTCGCCGCCCAGTGCTTGCGAGAGCAGCAGCATGGTCTTGGTCGGGCCTACCCCGAAGGCGCGCACCAGCCGCGCAACATTGGCCTGCGACAGGCAATTGCCCACGGTGCGCGCGATCGGTACGCCAAAGCGCGCCTCGGGCGTGACGATGCGCAGATCGCAGGCGGTGGTGATCACGAGGCCGCCGCCCATGGCCGCCCCCTCGATCACCGCAAGCGTCGGGGCGGGCAGCGCCTCGACCCGTGCGATGGTTGCGGCGATCTTGTCCTCGTAGGCCAGCCCGTCCTGCCCGCCCTCGAAAGCGGTGAACTCGGAAATATCAGTGCCCGCCACGAAGGCCCCGCCCTTGCCGCGAAAGACGATGGCGCGAAGACCGGGCGTGGCTTCGAGCCTATCGCAAATGTCACCAAGCTGGCGGTACATTTCGAAAGTGATGGCATTGCGCGCCTCGGGGCGGTCGAAGGTGACGGTGGCGACCGCCCCTTCGATCAGTAGCGCGACGCGGCCGTGGGATCGCAGCGTATCAGCCATTGGACACCTGCCTGTCCCCAAGGCCGCGCAGCTCCGCCAGAATTTCGTCGCGGTGCTCGTCGAGCAGCGGCGGATGGCGGCGCACCTGCTGCGGCGTGCCGCGCAGCTTGACCGGGAAGCCGATGTTCTTCACCTGCCCTTCTACGGGATGTTCGATGGGCATGACCATTCCGCGTTCCTGTGCGTGCGGATTGTCCAGCGCCTCGGCGTAATCAAGGATAGACCCCGCCGGGATGCCAGCTTCGAGCAGCGTTTCGACCCAATGGTCGCGCGTCTGGGTGCCAAAGGTCTTTTCCAGTTCCACGATCAGCGCGTCGCGATGGGCAAGGCGCAGGGAATTGGTGGCATAGTCGGGATGTTCGGGCAAATCGCTGCGCCCGATCACTTTACACAGCTTGCCAAAGGCGCGATCATTATTGGCCCCCAGCACAAAATGTCCGTCGCTGGCACGCACCGCCTGATAGGGCGCGGCCATGCGATTGGCGGTACCGATGCGCTGCGGCACGTTGCCGGTTCCCCAGAAATCGCAGATGTCCCAGACCGCAAAGGACAGCCCGGCCTCGTAGAGCGAGGCGTCGATGAACTGCCCCTGCCCGCTGGTCTGTCGCCCGATATAGGCGCTGAGGATGGCGTAGACCGCGAACAGCGAACAGCCGATGTCGGCCACCGGAACGCCCGATTTCGCGGGCGGCCCGTCGGGCGCGCCGGTGATTGACATCACCCCCGATGCCGCCTGTGCCATCAGATCGAATCCGGGGCGTTTCCACCACGGCCCCGACTGACCAAAGCCCGAGATGCTGGCGTAGATCACGCTGGGATTGACCTTGCGGATGGTCTCGTAGTCCAGACCCATGCGGGCCATGGCGCCGGGGCGATAATTTTCGACGATGATGTCGGCGGTCTGCACCAGTTCGAGGTAGGTGGCCTTGTCCGCTTCGGACTTGAGGTCCAGCACGATGGACCGCTTGTTGCGGTTCATGTTGAGGAAGCCAAGGCTGTCGTCGCCCTTGAGCTTGAACCCCATGGCGCTGCGGGTCTGATCGCCAGTGGGCGGTTCGACCTTGATGACATCGGCGCCAAGGTCGCCCAGCAGCATGCAGGCGAAGGGCCCCGCCATCACCTGTGACACATCGAGCACGCGGATGCCCTCGAGCGGAAGGGCCGTCTTGGATTGGCTCATGTCTTTCTCCTTCGGGGGGAAATGGGTGGGGATAAGCGGGCCGGAGCGCGGCCCGCTTGATGGGTCAGTAGATCAGGTTCACCAGTGCCAGCGAGATGCCGGGGAAGTAGGTGCAGATGATCAGCAGGCCGAGCAGCGCGCCGATGAACGGCAGGTTCGCCTTGGTGGTGGCCCAGATGTCAGCCCGCGCGATGGAACAGGCGGCGATCAGCACCGAGGCGACGGGCGGTGTCTGCTGCCCGATGGCGAGGTTCAACGTCACCACAAGGCCGAAATGCACCGGGTCGATGCCCGCTGCATGAACCATCGGCATGACGATCGGCACCACCAGAATGATCGCCGCCGCCGAGTGCAGGAACATGCCAAGCGCGAGGAAGGCGAAGTTCAGCATCAGAAGAATGAGATACTTGTTCTCGGTCACGCCGCCGATGGCCTCGGCCAGTTGCTGCGGAAGCTGCGCTTCGGTCAGGAAGCCGCCGATCAGGTAGGATGCCGCGACCAGCAGCATCACCACCGCCGTCTGAAGCCCGCTGTCGACCAGCGCCTTGTACAGCAGCTTGACGTCGAACTCGCGATAGACCACCCCCGAGATGAACAGCGCCGCAACCACCGCGAGGCCCGCGCCTTCGGTCGCGGTCACGATGCCGCCGAAGATGCCGCCAAGGATGATCACCGGCAGCATCAGCGCCCAGCCGGCTTCCTTGAACTTCACCCACACATTGTGCAGGCTGAAGCGTTCTTCCACCGGGAAATTGTACCGGCGCGCCTGCACGTAGGCGGCGATCGCAAGGCAGATGGCGCCGACGATGCCGGGGCCAAAGCCCGCAACGAACATCTTCACCACCGATTGCTGCGCCATCACCGCATACAGGATCATCGGGATCGACGGCGGCAGAATGATCGCGAGGCTCGAGGCCGAGGAACAGATCGCCGCCGAGAACTCCTTGGAATAGCCTTTCTTGCGCATCGCCGGGATCAGGATCGACCCCAGCGCGGCGACACCGGCCACCGCCGAGCCGGAGATTTCCGCAAAGAACATCGAGGCACCGATGCACACGAAAGACAGCCCGCCCCGGATGAATCCGACGAGGGCCGACGCAAGGCCGATCAGCCGTCTGGAGATTGACGAGGCGTTCATGATCGCGCCTGCCAGAACGAACAGCGGGATCGCCAGAAGCGGAAAGCTTGACGCCCCCTCAAACATGGTCAGCGCAAGGTTCGGCAGCATGTCCGCCCCCTGCACCGTCACCACCGCGGCGATGGCGACCAGACCCAGCGCGACGGCGATGGGCACATTCAGCAGCGACAGGCCGAACAGGCCGAACAGCATGTAGCCGATGGTCATGATACTTCTCCCAGGCGGGGGGCGTCGTGGGGGTGCTTGCGCCCGGGGCTGTCCTCGGGGTCGGCCTCGAGTTCGGCCAGCGCCTCGCGGACCTCGTGGTCGACAAAGCCGTCGCCGCGTGCGTCGCGCATGACCTCGGGCAGACGCAGCGCCTCGGCCAGCATGAACAGCACCGCGCCCAGCGGGATGATCGCCTGGGTCAGCTGCACTGACACGCCCGGCAGCGTGACCAGCGTCATGCCTTCGAGGATGATGAGCACCTCCATCCCGGCATAGGCCATGAGGCCGAAGAACAGGAAAACGCAGATTTCGGAGAACACCGTGGCGAGAACGCGCAGGTTGGGTGGCAGGGCGTTGACGATACCGGGAAAGCCGATATGCGCCCCTTTCAGCGCCGCGAGTGCGCTGCCGAAATAGGTCATCCAGACAAGACCGACGGAGGCGATTTCATCGTACCAGACCAGCGGGCTTCCGGCGTAGCGGAATACCGTCCCGCAAACGATGAGGATGGTCAGGGCCGCCACGATCGCGGCCGTGATCACCTCGAGCAGGGTTTCGAACCCCTGCTTCAGGCTGTTGAGCGATTGCATGTGTTTCTCCGGGGGGAATGTGCAGCGCAGCAAGGCCGGAGACAGATGCCCCCGGCCCCGCGATCAGGCTTAGTTCGTGAGCGTGGTCAGAGCGCGGGCCTGTTCGACCAGCTCGGCACCGCCTTCGACGCTGTCGGCAAATTCCGCGTAAACCGGGGCCGAGGCATCGATGAACGCTTGCGTGTCCACCTCGTTCACCTCCATTCCCGCCTCTACGAGCTTTTCGAGCAGGTCGGTATCGAGCCCGGCTGCGATCTCATAGACCACGGGCTGCATTTCCTGCGCGGTTTCGGTCAGGATTTGCTGCACCTCTTGCGAGAATTTGCCAAACGACCGCCCGGCGGTCACGTATCCCGGCGTGTAAACGTGGTTGGTTTTGCTCAGATAGGTCTGCACCTCGTAAAAGCGCGCCGGGTAGATCTGGGCATAGGGGTTTTCCTGCCCGTCCATGACGCCGGTCTGAAGCCCGACAAAGACCTCGGAGAACGCCATCGGGCTGGGGCTTGCGCCATAGCTTTCAAACATCTTCACGCGCCATTCGCTGCCCGGAACCCGCAGTTTGATGCCCTTGAGATCCTGCGGCGTTACGATGGGCTGGCGGTTGTTGGTGATCTGGCGGAAGCCGTTTTCCCAGACACCGATGATGTGATAGCCCGCCTTCTCAGCGATGGGCACCAGCTTCGGCATGACGATCTCTTCGCTGATCCTCGCCATGTGCTCACGGTTCTGGACCAGATAGGGCATTTCGAACAGGCCGAACTCCGACACCATGGTGGACATGATGCTCGACGGCAGCGCCAGATCCACGGTGCCCAGTTTCAGCTTCTGCAACATCGCCTTGTCATTGCCGAGCTGGCTGGAGCCGAAGACCACGACCTTGGCCTGATCGCCCAACTTTTCGTTGGCGCGCTTGGCAAATTCGGTTGCGCTCAGGTCCATGAGCGAGCCGGGTTCACCGACATGGCCAAACTTGATCTCGGTCTGGGCTTGGGCCGTTGTGGCAAGGCCAAGCATGGCCACGAGGGTACCTACCAACAGATTGCGACGCTTCATGAATTTCTCCTCCCTAAGATGCGGTCCATCACCGCACAGAACGCCAGTGCCCACACCCCTGTGAGGATGCGGTCAGGTGCCGCTGATGGCGGCAAGGCCCCGGTCCGGACGGCGTCCGGCCCGGCACGGGGCAAAGGTCGATTGTTCGGGAACAGCAGTGCTGCGATCCCCGGCGCCGGGCGTCATGTCCCCAGCGGTCGTTCACACGTCAGGTGTCTTATGCGGGGCCACCTTGGCGGCGCCCGCTCTTCTCTCCCAGTTCATTCAGGGGACTCACTCCTCATAAGCATCCCTAAATTGCATTCAGAATATTGTATAAAGTATGTAACGGGTCAACCCAAACTTGCGCAACAGGTTCTGGCAAGCCGGGCGCCGGTGTTGAGCGGCCGATTGGATTGCTCTGGCGGGATGCGACCCTGTCGCCTATTTCCATTGCACCGCCGAGCCGGGCATGATCTCGCGGAGACCACGGGGGCTGCGCGCAGGCCCGGACCCCGGCATTTTGGACGGGTCTTCGCAAGCGGGCCACTGGACCGAGCGAGGCGCCAATGAGCAGGCCAAGGCAACCCATCAATCGACGCTACCTTCACGACGAAGCGGCGATGCGCATGCGCGACATGATCAGCTCGGGCGCGCTCAAGCCCGGCGACAAGGTCAACGAAAGCGAGCTCGCGGAGAGTTTCGGCATCTCGCGCACGCCGGTTCGTGAGGCGATCAAGATGCTTGCCGCCGAGGACCTGCTCGAGATCCTGCCCAACTACGGCCCCCGGGTTCGGCTGATCAACGAGGCCGAGCTGAAGAATATGCTCGAGGTCATTGCCGTGCTTGAGGCGACGGCCGGCGAGCAGGCTTGCGACACCATCACCGAGGCCGAGGTCGATGCGATCGAGGTGGTGCATGACGCGATGATCCGCGATTGGTCGAACGGCAATTTCCCGAGCTACTTCACCCGTAACCGCCAGATCCACGACGCAATCGTAACCGCCAGCCGCAATGAGACGCTGCAGCGGCTTTACGTCTCGCTGTCAGGGCGCATTCAGGTTGCACGCTATTCCTCGGAAAAGACGCCGGAGCAATGGCAGAAGGTATTGCACGAACATGTGGAAATGGTGCGCTGCCTACGCAATCGCGACGGGGCGGCCCTGTTCTCGTTGCTGCGCGAACATGTCCGCAGCCAGGAAAAGGCCATCGCTGCCACCTATGGCGTGGATAGCGCAAGATAACATTCGAGTTGCCCCCTACTGTGGGCGGCAACGACAGGCATATCGGCCACGCAAGAAGAAGAAATGCGTATCGCCTCTACACGTCTTTTTTTCGGAACCACGTCACGTCCGTCAAGCTGGTGTAAACTTCCAGATGACCTGGGGTGATGATCAGGCGGCTTTCGTGGTGGCGGGCAGATCTCCTCCTTGTCGATCTGGGCGGAGGCTTCGAGCATCCCGGTCGCGGCTTTAGGTCTGCCGGTCGTCGGTTTGCTCGAACCGGCCTGCCCCGATCACCCGCAGGCTCGAGGCCTCGTTGGGGCGCGGGGCGGATCAGAGAGCAGCATGAGGCGCTGTTTACCCGCCGAACCCGACGCTGCCGACGCGGTGTTTGGCCTTCTTGTTTGGTTGCCTGGCAAGGACGCTGGACGCGGTTTGCCTTGCCCCTCATGAGAGGGGGTGGTCAATCGGGGTCGTGCTGTGCATCCTGAGCCAGCGGGGGCGGGGATAGGTCAGGCCAGCAGGCCATGGTCAGTGTTGTCCATGAGATCGGCGCGCTTGGGCCACCCGGCGCCCTGTTTCGACAGCATATGCGGTCCGGTTGCTCGAAGGCCTAGCGGATCGCGGCGGCAAGGACCCTGTGCTGGCCCTTCGAAACATGCGCCAAGGCGTTGCGCATCCAAGGAACGCGGCATCGCTGCCATCTTGCCTCGAAGACCCGTGCGACGTGGCGCAATGACCACCGCGACAGGTCTCTGACCACCCGCTTTACCCCGCCGAGGCCGCGGGCCTTCAGTGCGCGCAGGAACTCCGTCCAGACGGTCTCGGCCGCGGGCGACCTCAGCCCCAGGCGGATGATTTCCCTGCGGCTTTCGGTCTTGGCGGCCACGGCGATATTGACCGCGACCGAGACGAGGCACCCGCCCGGCCGTTGACTAAGACAAGTCTCATCCAGCCGGACAAAGGGCCATTCGCCCGCGAGTGGTCGGTTATGGAACGCGCCGACCCGTTCACTGATGTCTTTGCAACGCTTCGAGACCGTGCCTTTCGAAAGGCCGCCCAGCCCCATCGCCTGCACCAGGCCGCGTCGAGGCGCCGCTGATCTGGGCTTCCTGAATGACGGCACCCAACGCCTGCCCGGACGTCTTGCGCACCGCGAGGACGCCCGGAAAATCGCTTCCCTGCGGTAGCTTGGACAGCCGCAGGTTCCGCGGAGACGGGTGTCCAGCGCCCTGTCGCGCTGGCCATTGCGCCACGTTGTACGCCGGTCAGCCCGCTCGTTCCGTCCAGCACCAAGCAAGCCGTCGACTTCATCAGTTGCAGGACTTCCTAGGCGAAGCTGCGAAGCAAATCGCCCTGTCGGGCATGGCCAGAAGCGCGGACAGGCCCATTGTCGTTTTGGTCAACCACCGGCCAGCAAGGCCATGCGCCGCATGATCCGCGTGTGGGGCCGGTTGACGCCGCGATATACCGCCTAGAGCAGACACCTCGATGGCCACCTCGCCCGGCACCGGGGTAATCCCCCCCGATGTTGTGGGGATGCGGAAGTAGAATTTTCTCGGCAGGATGAACGAGGAGATTCCGATGAAGAAGACACGCTTCACAGAAGCCCAGATCATGCACTGCCCGGCAGGGCATTGCGCAGCAATGGCCCGAGAGGGGGTGTGCTGCGCCAGATGGAAGGCGGGGTACCTGCTTCCGAGTTGTGCCGTGAACATGGCATGAGCAGTGCGACGCTGTACAAATGGCGTGCGAAGTACGGCGGTATGGACGCCAGCCTCATCAGCGAGAGTGAGCGGTAAGCGCCATTGGTCCGAGCGCACCGCGAACGCCATAGCTGAGGAGAACCGGCGGCTTAAGCGCATGTATGCGGACGTCAGCATGCAAAACGACCTGCTCAAAGAGGCGCTCGGAAAAAAGTAATCCGGCCACCCACTGCCCGGCAGGGCATTGCGCCGCAATGGCCCGAGAGGGGCAACGCCGAGAGTTGGCCGTGA
>NZ_JAUOQN010000045.1:0-38487 GCF_030547555.1 Salipiger sp. 1_MG-2023
GGATGACGCCCGCCCAGAAACTGAGCATGGCCGCGTAAATTCTACGACCAAGCCCCCGTAAAAACGGGGGGATTACCGGGCAGGGTCTGCTCTGTTTCAGTTGTTCGAGGATCTCGCGAGCGGTCGGGATTGCCATCTGGTCGTACATTTCCTCGCAACAGGCTGCCATGTGACAGCGCTGGCGATGCCTTGGGTCCCTCTTTAATTCAGGCGCTGCCATTGGGAAACAGGGTGGCATTCAGCTTGATGAAGGCCCCTTCATCAAGAGGCTAAAGCTGGGCCCCTGTCATCTGTCTCTTCATCTGGAAGGCGAGATTTCGAACTGTGGACGTCTCAGAGAAGCGCTGCCAGAAGCCGTCCTACCCACAATCGACGTTCATCCGTGGAGAGATGACAAGCTGCGACCTGTCAAAGATCAGGAGCATTTATTCTGGAAAATGGGCATCAAGGCGGATTTTTCGCAAAAAAAACGAGCGCACCAGGTTTTCCAACGCGAGATTGACCTTTCTCCATTCTGAATCAAATTTTGGTATGCAATCTAGTTTTACGGTATGCATAAATATTGATCGGAATGCCAATGACACGCCAGATCTCTGAAAGAGCGGCACCTTCAACCGCCTTGCTTGGGGCGGGCAGAAGCGGGAATACCGTCGCACAGCCGATACGGCGTGCATCGACTCTCCTGTTTGATACCGTCGCCGATCTCGACAGGGCCAAGGCGGCCAGGTTTGACAAAGGTACCGAGTTCTACGGTCGGTTCGGAACCCGCGATGTCTTCGCCTTCGAGGAGGCGGTCAGTGTGCTGGAAGGCGCCGAGGCGTCACTTGCCGTACCTTCGGGTCTTGCAGCTTGCGTTCTGCCATTCGTCGCATTCGTAAAGCCTGGCGATCACGTGCTGATCGCGGATACGGCTTACGAGCCCGCCCGAACCAGCTTCGTGCAATACATTGCGCGCAACAACGTCGAGGTAGAGTTTTACGATCCGACCATCGGAGCGCAAATCTCGGAGTTGATCCGGCCAGAAACCCGGCTGATCTACCTCGAGAGCCCCGGCTCCATGACATTCGAGGTGCAGGACATTCCGGCGATTGCTGCGGCCGCCCGCGCTCGCGGTGTGATGACAGTTTGCGACAACACCTGGGCCACCGGGTATTTCTGCCGCCCGCTGGCGCTTGGCGCCGACATTTCCGTACAGGCGGCAACGAAATACATTGTTGGCCATTCCGACGCCATGCTCGGTACCCTTTCGGTGGCCGACACCGAACTCCTGACGCCGCTGCGTCAGGCGGCCAACTGGCTGGGCTATCATGTATCGCCCGACGACGTATTCCTTGCGGCTCGGGGACTGAGGACATTGCCCGCGCGGCTGGAGCTTCACCGCACCGGCGCGCTCGAAGTCGCGTCGTGGATGGAATCTAGGCCGGGTATCCGCCGTGTTATCCATCCCGGGCTCTCATCGCATTCCGGCCACGCGCTCTGGAAACGCGACTTTACCGGATCAACCGGCCTGTTTGCGGCCGTGCTCGATATCACCGACCGCGCACAGGCCGTGCGGTTCGTCGAGGCGCTGCGCCATTTCGGCCTCGGGTTCTCTTGGGGTGGTTTCGAGAGTCTGACCTTGCTCGGCGATCCGTCCGGCGCCCGCACGGCGACGCGCTGGACCGAGACAGGCACGCTGTGCCGGTTCCATATCGGGCTTGAAGCCGTCGCCGACCTGATCGGTGATCTCGATCAGGCGCTGGCCTCAGCGGGGCTCGGCGAAACCGTGGCTGCCTAATTCCTTTTCAGGACCGGCACGCAAGAAGCCGGCCGCCCCTACGGACCCAACAGGAGATATCCATGTCCAGAACTTTCAAACGCCTTATCGCCCCGGTGCTTGCCGCCGGCACGCTGGCCGCATCGCCGCTCAGCGCGGAGAACCTAGAATGGACCTCCGGCTCTCCGGGCGGCAGCTGGTTCAGCATCGTCACCGGCTTGTCCAATATCATCATGGAGCACAATCCGGATATTGCTATCCGCGTGGTCCCCGGCGGTGGTCGCGACAACCCGACCAAGATCGAAGGCGGCATCAGTCAGATGGGCATGGGTATCGACTTCCTCGCTGCCGCGGCGATGAAGGGGATGGATCCTTATGAACAGCCGCAAGAGAAGCTGACCTCGATGGGAGGGACCTGGGCGCCTGCAGAATTCCACGTCATCGTCGATGCCGAAGAAACTCGCAGCCTCGAGGAAATCCTGTCCGATCCCGCTTCGCGCATCGGCACCTCGCCCAGGGCGACGTCCGAGGAACTGACCCTGCAGCGGTCGCTGGCCTTTTACGATAATTCCGCGGATGCCATTGCCGATGGCGGTGGCACCGTGATCACAGGCACCTATAGCCAGCTGACCGCAGCCTTCCAAGACGACCAGATCGACGTGCTATTCGGGGCCGGCAGCGTGCCGACCGGCATCGCACTGGAGGTCGAGACTGGCCGTCGCGACGCCAAGCTTCTGGCCTTCCCGGAAGCTCTGATGAACTACCTCAACACCGAATACGGCTATGGCAAGGGCTCGATCGCAGCGGGCAGCTATAACAGCCTTCAGTCCGAGGAAAGCGGCGCAGTGCCGGTTACCACGCTAGAGGCAGTGATCCTCGTGTCCACCGATGTTCCGGAAGAGACCGTCTATGCGATGACCAAGACGTTGCTCGAGAACCAGGAAGGCTTCGGCAACATCTACCAGGTTCTGGGTGGATTCGACGCGGAGCGGGCTTGGCAGAACCAACCCGTGCCGCTGAACCCCGGAGCGGAGCGGGCTTACCGCGAGCTGGGCTACATGGACTGATCCTCAGAACGGGCGGCGTCCCAACGCCGCCCGAACCTATACGGCGACGTTTCCCAAACCACAGCCAAGAGTCTGCCATGCGCAAGTTAACCGGAATCTCCCAAGCCGTCATCGGCCTCTGGCTCGCCGTTTCGGCAGCCATCCATTTCTACTTCACCTTCGCGGGCTATCCAGAACCTCTCAGGCTGGCCGCCTTGCACCTCTTCCTTGCGGTTCCGCCCGTATTCCTGCTGTATCCCTCACATCAAGGCGCTCCGCATCACAGGCCGACCATTGACGACATGGCCCTAGCGGCCCTCGCCCTCCTGCCTAGCGCATACATCTACTTCAACACTTCCTACGTCTATTCTAGGAGTGCTTTCTTGGACGCCCTCAGCCCGCTGGAAACCGGGCTTGGTGTCCTGATGACCGTCCTGATCCTTGAGGCGGTACGTCGGGCTCTTTCCATCATGCTCTCGGCGCTGGTGCTGGCCGTTATCATCTACATGGCAATCTGCGACCAGCTGGGCGGCCTCTGGTACTACCGCGACCTGTCCGTTGGCGAGATAGTCGACATTCTCTACCTGATGAACGGTTCTGGCCTCTACGGCAGCCTGACTGGCATTTCAGCGACAATCGTTGCTGCTTTCCTCGTGTTCGGAGCGTTTCTGCAGGCCAGCGGTATGGGCCGGCTGTTCATGAACCTGGGAACTTTCTTGGCGGGCCGCTATACCGGCGGACCAGCCAAGGTCGTCGTGGTCGAGTCCGGCCTCTTTGGAATGACCAGCGGATCCTCCGTGGCAAATGTGGTGGTGACAGGCAACGTCACCATTCCCGAAATGAAGCGTATGGGGTTCCCACCGGCACTGGCCGGCGGAATCGAAGCGGCCTCGAGCGTCGGCGGGCTTATCATGCCGCCGCTGATGGGGGCTGCCGCCTTCGTCATGGCTGAGATGCTGTCGGTTCCCTATCTGTCGATCGTGTCGGCCTCGATCGTCGGCGCCGCTCTCTATTATCTGGGGATCTTTGTCTCGGTTCACTTCCAGTCGCGCAAGCTTGGCATTGAGGCGCTGCCCAAGAATGAGATCGCAACCGTGCGGGACATCCTGCGCGACATCCACTTCGTGATACCTCTCGTGGTACTCATCGGATTGATGGCCCTACGCTTCTCGCCCTATTTCGCCTGCTTCTGGGCGACTGCGGCACTTATCGCCACGACCTGGCTACGATCCCATACGCGGATGGGGCCGCGCAAGTTGCTTGAGGCCCTGACCGAAGCCGGCGCGACGATCTCCACTATTGCGGTGGCCGTGGCTGCAGCAGGGATCATCACTGCGGCGCTCATAAACACCGGACTGCTGCTTGCATTCACCGGGATCATCAAGTCTCTGGCGGGGGATTCACTGCTTGTGCTGGTGCTTCTTGTCGCGGTGTGCTGCCTTTTCCTGGGCATGGGCGTGCCGACCACCCCGGCTTATATCGTGACTGCAGCCATCGGTGCTCCGTTGATTGCCGAGCATGGAGCTGCGCCGCTGCTCGCGATTCACCTCTTCATTCTCTATTTCGCGGTGCTCGCTGACGCGACGCCGCCGGTGGCGGCGGCCTCCTACGCAGCGGCTGCAATCGCGAGGGCGAACCCCCTTCTGACCGGTGTCCATGCATTCCGAATGGCGGTGGGCGGGTTCATCGTGGGCATCAGCTTCATCTTCGAGCCCGCGCTGACGCTCAGCGGCACTCTGTTCGAGACCCTCTCCGCCACCTTCGCCGTTTCGGCCGGGATCATGCTCATCTCTCTTGCGTATGTAGGCTTTGGCCACGGGCCGATCCCTCTTTGGTGGCGGCTCGCGCTGTTTGCCGGGGGAGCCGCCTCGGCGCTCTGGCACACCCAGCCCGAGCTGCTTCGCGGCGCCATCGGCTACGCGGTTTTCCTTGGCACCCTTTACCTGCCCAAGGTGCAGGAACGTCGCCTCAGTACGGCAGAATGAAACTCCCTTCACAATTGGAAAGACTGGCATGACGACTTCCAGAATCAGAACCTACTATGGTGTCTCCATTGGCATCCTGATGGTGAACTCCACATTCCAGCGCTACGTTGGCGATATCGGCAATGCCTCCACCTGGAACTTCCCGGTGCAGTACAAGATCGTGCACGATGCCGTGCCGTCGCGGATGACCGAGCTGCACGAAGCAAGCCTGCTGGACCCTTTCAAGCGCGCCGCCGACGAGCTGATTGAAGCGGGGGTCGACGGGATCACGACTACCTGCGGCTTCTTGTCAATCTATCAGAAAGAACTGGCAGACTACTGCTCCGTGCCGGTGGCGACCTCGTCGCTGCTTCAGGTGCCCATGGTCGAGCGCATGCTGCCGACCGGCAAGACCGTAGGCATCATGACCTACAACGGTGATGTCCTGAACGGGCCCTACCTGGATGCCGTGGAGGTTGACCGCGCCACGCCGGTTGCGGGCATCCCCCAGGACAGCAACTTCGTCCGCTGGATCAAGGAAGGTGACACTTCGGTTTCCTACGAAACGCTGAAATCCGAGGTTGTGGGCACCGCGAAGAACTTCGTCGCCGCCAATCCGGACATCGGCGCGCTGGTTCTCGAATGCACCAACCTTGCGCCGTTCTCTCACTGGATCGCCGAGGCGACGGGGCTGCCGGTCTATGATACGGTGACCATGGTCAATGCCTTCCAAGCAAGCCTCAGGCCTCGCGCCTATCCGATGTGGTGATCGGATGATCAGCGACTATCTGGTCGTCGGCGGCGGAATCGTCGGCGCAGCCATTGCCGAGGGGCTGGCGCGTGTGGGCGAGGACGTGGTGTTGCTTGACGAGGGTGACATCGCACTTCGCGCCGCCCGCGGCAATTTCGGCAATGTCTGGGTCCAGGGCAAGGGGGCGGGAGCGCCCCCCTACGCCAACCTGACCCGGCAAGCCGCACATGACTGGGCTGACCTGGCTGATCGGCTTGGCAGCGACACCGGCATTGACCTTCAGTTCAGGCAGCCTGGGGCCGCCTACATCTGCTTCTCGGAGGAGCAGCTCGACACCCGCGCAGCGATGCTGGCCCGCTCCAACGAGGGGGCCGCGATTCAGTCCCGCTATGAAAGGCTGGACCGCGCAGCGCTGGCCGAACGACTGCCGGATATTGGCCCGTCGGTGGCGGGCGGAACATACTGTCCGGACGACGGCACCGCCAACCCGCTCCATCTGCTGCGGGCGCTGATCGCCTCGCTGCAGTCGCATGGCGGCCGCTACCTGCCGCACCACAAGGTCGAGAAGGTCGACCGCGACGGCACCGGGTTCTCTGCGCAAACTGCCGCAGGAACCCTGAGGGCAGGGCGGATCGTACTGGCTGCGGGCCTTGCAAATGCCCAGATCGCGCCGATGCTGGGGCTGCGCGCGCCGGTGCGCCCGGTCCGGGGGCAGATCCTGGTGACCGAGCGGTTGGCCCCCTTCCTGGGCTGTGGCACGAACTTCATTCGGCAAACGGTAGAGGGCAGCTGCCTCTTCGGTGAAAGCTCCGAGGAGGTCGGCAACGACGACGGGACGACTCTCCCGGTGCTGACCGATACGGTGAAGAAAGCCGTGGCCGCCTTCCCTGTGCTGGCAAACGCACGCGTGGTGCGCAGCTGGGGGGCGCTCCGGATCATGACGCCGGACGGTGTGCCGGTTTACCACTCCCGCGATGGGGCCTTTGCGGTCAGTGTCCATAGTGGTGTCACCCTCTGTCCTTTTCACACCGACGGGCTGATCACACACATTCAGGCCGGAAGCTTTGACGGGCCTGAATTTTCCTCCTTCCAACCGGAGCGCTTCGATGTTCAGAACAATTGAGATGCAGCCCCCCCGCCAGCTGGTCGAAATTAGCGTCGACGGCCGCCGGGTAAGCCTTCCGGAGGGCGCCAACCTTGCTGCCGCATTGCTGGGAGCCAATGCCTACCCCGCGCGTCGCACGCCGGCAGGGGGCGTCTCGCGCGCGCCTTTCTGCATGATGGGGGTCTGTTTCGACTGCCTTGTGGAAATCGACGGTGAGCCCAACCGGCAGACCTGCCTTGCCACCGTGCGCGGCGGCATGACGGTACGCCGCCAGACCGGTGCAGCGCAGATTGTGGAGGGGCAGGGATGACACCATCTTGCGATCTCGCAATTATCGGCGCCGGTCCTGCGGGCATGAGCGCGGCACTCGAAGCGGCCACGTGCGGTCTGTCGGTTGCCGTCTTCGACGAGCAACCCGGTCCCGGGGGCCAGATCTACCGTAACGTCTTGGCCGAGCGCACCGCCGGCGGCGGCAAGGTGCTGGGCAGCGACTATCTTGCCGGGCGTGATCTGGCCGAGACTTTCATGGCCGCGCCAATCCGGCGCGAGTTCCGCGCGACGGTCTGGCAGTATGACGAGACCGGGCTAAGCTGGACGGCCCCGGGCGGTGGCGGACGCATCACCGCGCGGCGGGTGCTTCTGGCCAGTGGGGCGATGGAGCGGCCGGTGCCCGTGCAGGGCTGGACCAGGCCCGGGGTCATGACAGCCGGCGCGGCACAGATCCTGCTCAAGACCGAAGGGGCCGTTGCCGACGGTGCGGTCTTCATCGGCAACGGGCCTCTGCTGCTGCTCGTGGCATGTCAGTACCTGCAGGCCGGTGTCCGGATCGGTGCTGTCCTGGAAGCTTCCGAGCCGGGCGCGATGCGCGGCGCGCTTCCACATCTGGGAGCGGCGTTGCGCAATCCGGGGCCGCTGTGGAAAGGTGCGAAGATGCTGGCGCGGCTGCGTGCCGCCGGGGTTCGACATCACCGTAGTGTTCAGGACATTGTACTGGACGGCGACGGGGCTGACGGCGCGCTCGCCGAGGTGCGCTGGCGTGACCGTCGCGGCAGCCACCGGATCGAGACGGCGCACGCCTTTCTTCATCAGGGTGTGGTGCCCAACATGAACGCGTACATGTCCGCCCGCGCGGCACAGACTTGGGACTCCGATCGGCTTGCCTGGGCGCCGGTGCTGGATGAGTTCGGGCGCACCGATCTTCCCTGGCTTTTGGTGGCTGGCGATGCGGGCGGCATCGGCGGTGCCGCGGCGGCCGGGCCGGCCGGGCGCCTCGCAGCGCTTGCCGTCGCCTCGGATCTGAATCTGCTATCCGGCGAAGAGGCCACGCGCCGTGCCATGCCCCATGCACGGGAGAAGGAGCGGGCGTTGGCTCCGAGGTCATTCCTGGACAAGCTCTTCCGGCCCGCCGTATCCGTTCGGGTGCCGCAGGACAATTCAGTGAAGCTCTGCCGCTGCGAGGAAGTGACACGCGGCACGCTGGCAGCCGCGGTGGCCGAAGGATGCCCCGGCCCGAACCAGTTTAAGAGCTTCAGTCGGGCGGGCATGGGGCCTTGCCAGGGCCGGTTCTGCGGCGGCACTGTTCAAGCTGTGATGGCGGACCTGTCCGGGCGCGAGCCTGCCGAAATTGGGTACCTGCGCCTGCGTATGCCAGTGAAGCCCGTCACGCTCGGTGATATCGCCGCAGCGGACGCGGCAACGGAGATCTGATCATGGATAATTTTATAGCTGCCCTGAAAGATCCGGCTGAAGTCCCCGAAATGTCGTCAGATCAGCCGCTTCCGGCGCAGATCGCGGGCTATATCCGCAACCTGATCATCCACGACATTCTCAAGCCCGGAGAGTCGGTTCGCGAACGCTTCATTGCCGATACACTGAAAGTGTCACGTACGCCGATGCGTGACGCGCTCAAAATCCTGTCGGTGGAGCGGCTCGTAAAACTCTATCCGAACCGCAGCGCAGTGGTGGTGGACAACAGTCTGGAGGACATTACCGACATGCTGTCGGTCTATGTCGAGCTCGACAAGATGGCTGCCACCACGGCCTGCCGGATGGCAAGCGAGACCGATTTCCTTCGTATCGAGCGGCATATCGAAGAGATGCGGAAGGCTCAGGTAGAGCGCAATCGCAGCGAATATTTCCGAGCCAACCAGAATTTCCATTTCGCCATCGTCTCCGCAGCCCGCAACCAGACCTTGGCAGAAATGCACATGACGCTGAACCTCAGGCTCTACCGCGTGCGCTACCTGGCGATCCTGTCGCAGGAAATCTGGACAACGCGCGAGGACGAACACCGAGCCATGCTGAACGCCCTCAGGGCGCGGGACCAAGAAGAGCTGGCCATACTCCAGAAGGAACACTTCGCCGTGGCTTGGCGGCTCATCGACGACTGGTGCCGGTCCGCCGCGTCCTGAGGCCGGGCGTATCGCACCCCCAACAAGAAGACCCAGCATGTTAGTTCTGCCAGATTGTCCTATGGTTGCCACGCATTGGGGCACCTATCGCGCGGTTATGGAAAACGGTCGCCTATTGAGGTTGGACCCGATCGCGGAGGATCCAGCGCCGTCGCCGCTCGCCGCCGGTATGATCGAGGCGCTCGATGCTCCAGTCCGAATTCGGCGACCAGCCATACGGAAGTCGTTCCTGGCTGCACGTGAAGCGGGGAAGATCGTCACCGAGGGCGCTGGCCGCGGCTACGAGCCCTTCGTCGAGCTGCCTTGGGACGAAGCGCTCGATCTTGCCGCGGCTGAAATCGACCGCGTACGCAGCGCGCATGGAAACAGTTCTGTCTACGGGGGATCCTACGGCTGGGCGTCGGCCGGACGGTTCCACCATGCCCAGAGCCAGATCCATCGCTTCCTCAATTCCATAGGCGGTTACACACGGTCGGTTCAGAACTACAGCTACGCCGCAGCCGACACGATCGTACCCTACATTCTCGGCGACAAGAGTGGCCTGGTCAGTGGCCACACGCCATGGGACCGGATCGCCGAGCATACCGACATACTGGTCGCTTTCGGCGGCTTGCCGTCGCGAAATTCCCAGGTCTCTTCAGGCGGCATTTCCCGCCATATTCTACCGGGGAGCCTATCCCGGCTCTCTGCACGCGGTGGCAAGGTCATCTCGGTGTCGCCGATACGCGATGATACCGATCCAAGCATCAGCAGCTGGATGCCGATCCGGCCCGGGACCGACACGGCGCTGATGCTGGGGCTCGCGTCGCATCTTCTTGCTACGGATCGCGCCGACCGCAGTTTCCTTGCAAGCCACACGGAGGGGTTTGCGGCGCTCGAAGCCTACATCACCGGCCACAGCGATGGCGTCGCAAAGACGCCTGACTGGGCGGCGGAGATCACCGGAGTCGGTGCGGAGGAGATCCGGGGTCTTGCCGAGCGGATGGCGGAAACCCGGTGTTTCGTCATGGTGGCGTGGTCCTTGCAGCGTGCCGAAGGAGGCGAACAGCCCTATTGGATGGCTGTGGCGCTGGCATCGATCCTTGGCCAGGTCGGCCAGCCCGGCGGCGGCTTCGGTTTCGGCTACGGCTCGGTGAACGGCATCGGCAATAGCCGTGCGGCGTTTTCCTTCCCGTCGCTGCCGCAACTGTCGAATGGCGTAGAGGAATACATCCCGGTGGCGCGCATCGCTGATGCGCTGCTGAACCCGGGGGAAACCTATCCCTTCAATGGCGAGAACCGGACCTATCCGGACCTGCGTCTCGTCTACTGGGCCGGAGGCAATCCGTTCCACCATCATCAGGACCTCAATCGCCTGCGCAGAGCCTGGCAACGACCCGAGGCGGTGATTGTTCATGACAGTTGGTGGAACCCGCTTGCGCGGCATGCGGACATCGTCTTCCCGGTCACGTCTCAGCTCGAACGGAACGACATAGCCTTCTCCTCGCGCGATCATTTCGTGACACCGTCGCACGCCGTGGCAGTGCCGGCAGGCGAAGCCCGGGATGATTACGAGGTTTTTTCCGCGCTGTCGAAGCGCCTCAGCGCGGAAGATACCTTTACCGCCGGGCGCGATGTCGAGAGCTGGCTGCGACACATTTATGAGGGAGGCCGCGATGCCGCTGCAGCCGCAGGATACAGCCTGCCGGACTTCGAAGCATTCTGGCAGGCCGGTATGCAAGACCTGCCCGTGCGTGATGGTGGCGAAAGCGACCTACTGGCCGCGTTTTGCGCAAATCCGGATGCTGCAGCTCTGGGAACGCCATCGGGGCGCATCGAGCTCTTCTCGCAACAGATCGCAACCTACGGCTATGCCGACTGTCCGCCACACCCGGCTTGGCTGCCACCCGACGAATGGCTGGGTGCGGAGGCGGCAGGGCGTCATCCGCTGCATCTGATTTCGAACCAGCCCAAGACCCGGCTGCACAGCCAGTACGACTTTGCGGGCATTTCCCGCGCTGCAAAGCGCTCAGGCCGAGAGCCGATGCGGATGCATCCGGATGATGCAGCTGCTCGCGGTCTGGCCTCCGGCGACATCGTGCGCGTGTTCAACGATCGAGGCGCCTGCCTCGCGGCCTTGGAAACCTGTGACGCGCTTCTGCCTGGAGTAGTGCAGCTGTCCACAGGGGCATGGTTCGATCCGTCTCCGGCGATGCCAAGTGATGGCGGCCTGCCACTGGAGCGACATGGAAACCCGAATGTCCTGAGCCAGGATAAGGGCGCCTCCAGCCTTTCGCAAGCGCCTTCGGCTCAATCCTGCCTTGTGGACGTCGAGGCATTCTCCGGGCCACAGCTGCCTGTAGAGGCCTTCGATCCGCAGCACATTGTTCCGCGCGGCTGAACCCGCGCAATCCCTGCCAATATGAGGAAAAACATGAAACATTTCGACAACAACGGGCGTCGTTCGCGGGCAGTTCTGGCCAATGGCGTGCTTTACATGGGCGGGCAGGTTGCAGACGATTGGTCTGCGGATGCGGCGGAGCAGACCCGGCAGGCCCTGGCGCGTATCGATGCGTTGCTGGCCGAAGCCGGGGGCGACCGCAGCGCCGTCGTTTCGGCGACGATCTGGCTCAAGTCCATGGACGATTACAAAGCCATGAACGCAGTCTGGGACGGCTGGGTCAACCGTGACGCAGCCCCGGCGCGGGCTTGCGGTGTCGTGGAAATGGCTGATCCACGGATTCTGGTCGAGATCATCCCGACGGCCGTTCTGCAATGATGCGGATTCCGCTAGTCGAGCGGTTCTGGTCAGCGGCGCCGCTTCTGCTGTCGCTGGCCAGTCTTTTCTGGGCGGGGAATTTCGTCGTTGGCCGGGCATTTGGCGGCGAGGGCACGCTCAGCCCGGTGGCGTTGGCATTCTGGCGGTGGGCGGCGGCTTTTGTGCTGGTGCTGTTGCTCGGGGGCGCGCGTGCATGGCGCGAACGCGCGGCTATTGCACGGTCGCTCCCGCTGCTGACGGCATACGCGCTCCTGTCGGTTACGCTCTACAATACATTGGTCTACGCCGGGCTGAAGTCGACGACGACGATCAACGCGCTTCTCTTGCAATCGACGATGCCGGTCATGATCCTGGTCTGCGGCGCAGCGATCTACCGAGACCGCATTGATCTTTCACGCGCGGGAGGCGTGGTGCTCTCTCTCGCAGGGGTCCTGCTGATCCTGTCCGAGGGCGACACCGCCGGGCTCGGCGCTCTGGAGTTAGGTAGGGGTGGCGGACTTGTCCTCGCCGGAGTTGCCGCCAATGCGATATACTTTTCGACGCTCCGCAGCCGTCCCGACCTGCATCCGATGACTTTTCTCGTGGCGATCTTCGGGCTGGGGACTTTTCTGTTGCTGCCTTTCTGGATCCAAAGCGGTGCGGCAGTGCCGCAGGGGGCGGTACAGCTCGCCGGGATCGGCTACTTGGCCCTGTGTGCGTCGCTCCTGGCGCTCCTGTTCTTCAACCGCGGCATCGCCCTGATAGGTGCGGGTCGTGCGGGGGTGTTCCTGCACTTGATGCCGGTCTTCGGTAGCCTTCTGTCCATGCTGTTCCTGGACGAGCAGTTAAGGCTATTTCATGCATTTGGGTTTGCGCTTGTCTTAAGCGGCGTTTTGCTCGCGACGCGAAGCGCGAAGAAATCCAGCAGCACTGCCACGTAGAGCCAGCCCTCTGCGGTCCAGACGCAGATGAAATCCGCGAGCTACTTCTGGTTCGGAGCCAAGGCCGCGAAGTCGTGACCCAGATTGTGGCGACGTGCACGGACGTGGTGCGAAAATCTGATTGATCATCGGCGGGAGCTACCCACCTGCTCTCGTGAGGTCACCAACGTGACGGCACCTGCAAGGAGCATCGACGTCGTGAAGGGCACATTGCTGAACTGTGAGCAGGGCAGGCGGCATCCGTTCGATCCGGCGCAAGTGCTTTTGGCGCTCGTGAAAGAAAGCCGCCGGCCGTACAGGACCTGTTGCGAGTAAACCGCTTCCATGGCAGACGTTTTCCATTAGATAACCATCTGTTTTCTAATGGGATAGGAACTTGAGGGTAGCGCGCACCCGCTTACAATCAATCAAGCCCATAATTAGAGTTATGTGTTAACATTAGCAAGATGACTCACCATTCGATATGCCGGATGGGTACGAGATCCGATCAGTTGTCCTGTCCAAGTGGCCCATCGGTGCTTCAGTTGGGTTCTGAATAAACCTGCGGACCTGCATCGCGCGTTATGCAGACCTGCTCCGCTTTGCTTTGCGCTGACCAAGTCTCTCGCGTGTTCATGGGAGGTCGCCACATGGGGCTGATCCTGATCTTCGGATGCCGCCAATACACATGGTCCCGCGGCAGGGGGTCCCGCCCCAAAAACGTTCAGAGAGGCCCCGGCAAGTGCCCACCATCGAGCGCGCCGAGCAGTTCCGCGTCGACGAGGTGCTCGCTTCAGCCGATCTGCACGAGGTAGCCCCCCGGGCTCAGCCGCGCGAAGAGCCCCGCACCGAGGACATTTTCCGTTGCCTCGGTCAACGGCAGCACGTTGATCTGATAGTTTGCCCCTTCTGCCGCATCATGCACCGCCTGCGGTCCCGAAAAGTAGGTCACCCGTTCGAGCTGCGCGCAAATCCCAATCCGGGACGTCCAGCCATCATTTGTCACTCTTCCCAACGTTCGCGCCAATGTGAGATGGCACCGCGTCAACGATACCCGACGCGCGCTTGAGCAGGCGAAAGCGGCTGTGGTCGCATGCGTGTATCGCGTCGTCTTTTCAATCAGAAGATTGCCCGCCCCCTCTGATGGGGAGCGGGCGGATTTCTGGGACGTTACACGCCGGGCATTGCCATCTTGCGGCTAACATGACCGGAAGGTTCGTGCAGTTCGTCCGCGACGCATTGGAACCCGTAGCGCTCATAAAACGGCCGGCCGATCATGTTGTCGCGGAAAACCTCGACGGTCAGAGGGCCCTTGAGTGTGACCGCATGATCCACCAATGCACGGCCATGGCCCCGACCGTGCAATGCTGGATCGAGAAACAAGCCGCCGATCTCATTGCCAATCAGCGCGATGAAGCCAGCGACCCTGCCGTCCAGCTCCAAGACGTGGGTTTCCGCGTTCGGCAGGTAGATGTCGCGCATGGCCTGATGCACCTCGGCAACGAAGTCCGCGGCCAGAAACGGATGGGCCAGCGCGTTTGCGCGTTGCCAGACACCGATTACCGCTTCGATGTCCTCCGCCTGATAGGGACGGATGGTTCGGGTTGTATCATTCATTGTCAGTGATCCTTTCAGCGTTGGTTGAGTTGCGCGCGCACGGAGGTGACCCCCAAGCGCGTCACCCGGTAGGGGTGTCCATTTTGTGAACGGATGAAGCGGCGCCGTCTCAGGCGCTGGAACAGGTCGAGCGTGCAGTCCATCAGGACGTGCCCCTCGCGTGTGTAACAGGTGATGTCGCGTATCTTGCCGTTGTCGCACCGTTCATGGTGAATGGCTCCACCACGGGCGAGTTCGTGCAAAACACGCTGTTCGTGCCTTGATATATTCAACGGATTTTCTCGATTTTATGAGAGCATAGAAACGGTATCACTCAGCATCGCGCGTGAGTGTCCTTGTCGTGTCAGTTGTTCCCGAAGCTTGCAGGCTTGTGAGGTTCAGGAACGGGCGTTGGCCCGGGGCTCTTGCATAAAATCTCCATAGCATGACGCCATTCGCGTCAGGCTGATCGGCAGATACCGTTCACGCGCGAACCGCTCAAGGTGCTGTCTCAGGGAGGGGGGCTGTGCGGCGCGTTTGTCACACTTTGACCAAAGCGGAGCCCCTTCTGCCGCGGAGCGTGAGTCTGCTTCTGTTGACAGCTTTCCTGTGCGGGCGTAATCGCACCGATGGCCGCAGAAGGAGCTCTATGCAAGATACCGAGCGGTGCACAATGCTAACCCCGCGAGCTGACGTCCGCCGAACTCACTTATTGCCACAGCCCAAGCAGCGTGATCGCCGCGAGGCCGGCGACGCTGATGAAGATCCAGCCGCAGGCGCCCAGCAGGAATGGTCGCCATCCTTCGGATTTCAGCGCCGAAAGCCGCGCGTCCAGCCCCATCGCCCCAAGCGCCATCGCAAGCATGAAGGTCGATGCCATGGTCAGGGCGCTGATCAGCTCTGGCGGCAGCGCAATGGCCGTGTTCAAGGCAATCGCCCCGAGGAAGCCGAAGACGAACCACGGCACCGCAAGCCGCGCGGGTTGCGCCTCGGTCTTGCCTTTCACCAGCCCCAGCCCGAGGATCATCGGCGCCAGCAGCAGCACGCGGCCAAGCTTGGCGATGGTGGCCAGCTCTCCAGAGGTTTCGCCCAAGGCCCAACCGGCACCAACCGCTTGCGCGACCTCGTGAATCGTCGCGCCGGACCACAAGCCGTAAGCGTTGGCGGACAGATGCAGCAATGGTTGCGCAAGCGGATAGATCAGCATCGACAGCGTGCCAAAGACGGTGACGCAGGCAATGGCATAGGCCACCTCTTCGTCGCGCCCGCGGGTCACGGTGTTCATCCCCAGCACCGCCGATGCGCCGCAGATCGACGTGCCCGCCGCAATCAGCTCGCTCAGAGCCGGCGAGACGCCCAGCAAGGCACCGGCCCGGCGGATGACGACAAAACTAACGACGACAAGCGCGACGATCAGCGCCGCGCCGCCAAACCCCAACCCGGCGAGATCGTCGAAGGTCAGTCGAAAGCCCAGCAGCACGATGCCGCAGCGCAGCACCGGGCGCAGGGCCAGCGCCGTTCCGGGGGCAAGCCGGTGCGTTGGCAGCCCGGCGTTGCCGAGCAGCAATCCCAGCATCAGGGCGACAACCATCGGGCTGACCATCGCAGAGCGGTTTGACAGCTGCCAGACGCAGACCCCCAAAGCGGCCAGCAGGGCGGTTGCGGCAAGCCCCGGCAGGGCGGAGCGGGCGGTGTTCAGGCAGGTGGTGGCGGCGATCATGGCGGGCATCCTTGTTTGACCAAAAGATGCGCTACGCCAATCAAACAATCCAATTCATAATTATTGTAGATATCATTGGCCAGGTTTATGAAATGGCATGACCCTCGATCAGATCCGCATCTTCTTATGCGTGGCAGAGCTGTGCCATGTCACCCGCGCCGCCGAGCGGCTGAACCTGACCCAGTCCGCAGTCTCTGCGTCGATTGCCGCGCTGGAACGGCAATATGACGTGACGCTGTTCGATCGTGTCGGGCGCGGCATCAGGCTGAGCGAAACCGGGGCGCTGCTGGCAACCGCTGCGCGCCGCCTTGCCGGCGAAGCCGAGGCGACCCGCGCCTTGTTGCAGGATCTGTCCCGCACCCCGCGCGGACGGCTGCGAATCTGGGCCAGCCAGACGGTGGCAAGCTATTGGCTGACGCCGTACATGATGCGGATGCGCGCCGCCTTTCCACGGGTCGAGCTGACCCTGCATCCGGGCAACAGCGCCGAGGTGGCGCAGGCGGTTCTGGACGGCGAGGCCGATCTTGGCCTTGTCGAAGGCGCCGCGCCCGGCGGCGCGCTCACGGTGCGCGAAGTTGGACATGACGAGCTGTTGCTGATCCTGCCGCGTTGCCATCCGCTGGCGCGCAAGCCCGGTCTGGGCGCAGAGGAGTATCGCGCGATGCAATGGCTGCTGCGCGAACCCGGATCGGGCACAAGGACAGTGTTCGAGGATCATCTCGCGGCGATGGGGCTTGCGACTGGGGATCTGGACGCGGCCTTGCAGCTGCCGACCAATGAGGCGATCCTTGACGGCGTGCGCGCCAGCGGCTGCGTGTCGATGCTGTCCTGGCGCTCGGTGCGGCAGGCGCGCCATCGCGGCCTTGCGATGCGGCGCATCACCTGGGCGCCCCGCCCCCGCCGGGCCTTTCTGGCGCTGACCCACGCGGGGCGCGCCCAGACCCGGGCGCTGACGCAGTTTCTCGGCCTGCTTGACGCGCACTAAGGCAGGGGGCGGGCCTTGTCCGCCCTGTGCGGGCGGGCAGAGCGATTGTGTTTTGGTGGATAACGGTTCCCTCTCGCAATCTGTACGGAAATGGCCCACTGTAGCAACAGGAGACGTGGCCTTCGCCTGTTGCGCCGCCGATCTCCCCGCTCTGCGGACTGGTGCGCCGGGTCTGGCCTTTGGCCTGAGCATCGCGCCGCCACCGCGCAGAGCACGCGCAGATCCGGGAAAGGATCGACCATGACAGACGTAAAGCAGACCCCGCGCACCGCTGCCAAGCCCGTTCGGGCAGCGAAAGCCGCCGCCAAGACGGCGTCCAAGACACCGAAGGCCGAGAAGAAATCGATTTTCGACGAAGACTTCTCGCCGGTCGGATCGGAACGCCGCAAAGCGTGGTCGCAATACGACCGCCGGTCGCGCTGACTTAGCCGCGAAGGAACGACAGATGGTGTCTGACACGCCCGCGCAGCATAACCCTGCCGCGTACCGGATTCGGCTTGGCTGCCGTTTCCAGCTTGATTTTCCGCAACCGACCCCGCTGATCGCGATGCTCAACGTGCATTACAGCCGGGTCAGCGAGTTGACCCATGCCGATCACGTCACCACCCAGCCCAGCGTGCCGCAAAGTGGATACCGTGACAGCTTTGGCAACTGGTGCGTGCGTATGGTGGCGCCAGAGGGGCGGTTCAGCATCGGCACCGATACCACGATCCTCGATCCGGGCCATGCCGACATCCTGCCGGGGGATGCTGTGCAATCGCCGGTCGAGAGGCTGCCCCACGACACGCTGATCTTTCTGCTCGGCAGCCGCTACTGCGACACTGATCTGCTGTCGGAAGAGGCGTGGCGGCTGTTTTCCAAGACGCCTCCGGGCGGCGAACGGGTGCAGGCAATCTGCGATTTCGTGCACAATCACATCCGCTTCGATTACCTCGCAGCGCGGGCGACGCGCAGCGCGGCGCAGGCCTATGCTGAGGGCACCGGTGTGTGCCGCGATTACGCTCATCTGGCCATCGCCCTGTGTCGCTGCATGAACATCCCGGCGCGCTACTGCACCGGGTATCTTGGCGACATCGGTCAGCCTCTGCCCTATCCCCCCGGCGATTTCGCCGCCTGGATGGAGGTCTGGCTGGGCGGCAAATGGTGGAACTTTGATCCGCGCAACAACACGCCCCGGCAGGGCCGCGTGCTGATCGCGCGGGGCCGGGATGCCGCCGATGTGCCGATGATCCTGACCTTCGGGACCAACACGCTAGCTGGGTTCGAGGTCTGGTCCGACCTCGTGAGCTGAGCGATCACCGCCATGCGCCTGACGCGCTAGCTTGCAAGGCGGCGCAGCATCTCGCGGATGACTGCGCCGCCGTTGCGAAGATCCTCCGGCAGGGTCAATTCCTGCGGGCTATGGCTCAGCCCGCCGACGCTGGGCACAAAGACCAGCGTGCTGGGCATCACGGCGGCCAGCGCCAGCGCGTCATGGCCGGTGATGGTCAACATGTCGGTGGCGCTGAGTCCAAGCTCCGCCGCCACCTTCAGCGTCAGCGCGACGCCTTCGGGCGAAAGCTGCGTGCCGGGACGGGCCTCGTCGGTGGCGATCTCGATGGCGCAGCCAAGCGCGGCGATGGCCGGGGTGATCGCCGCCATGAAGCGATCGCCAGCCTTGGTACAGATGCGCTGATCGGGATTGCGGATTTCGAAATAGACGGTGACGCGGCTGGCGACGACATTGGGGCTGTCCGGCTCGGCGACGATCTTGGCGGCAGACCAGTGCAGCTGCCCCGGCTCGGCCTCCATCTGGGCATGAAACTCGGTGATCGCCAGCGCCGCCGCGCGCATCGCATCGCGGCGTTTGGCCATGGCGGTGGGGCCGGTGTGCGAGGGCGCGCCGACAAAGCTCAGCGTCAGCTTGCGCACCCCCCACGAGGCCGTCACCGCGCCGATCTGCACGCCGGTCTCGTCCAGATGCCCGCCCTGTTCGACATGCAATTCGACGTTGTGCACCGGGGTCAGCCCCAGCGCCTCGTCCCCCAGATAGCCGATCTGCGCCAGCGCCTCGCCCATGCTGACCCCGAGCCGGTCGCGCAGGCCAAGCGCGAACTCTGCCGTGTACTTGCCGGTGAACACCGAGCTGCCGGTCAGGCTGGGCTGGAACCGCGCGCCTTCCTCGTTGGTCCAGTTCACCACGGTCAGGTTATGCGCATAGCGCCCGCCCTCGGCATAAAGCGCCGAGGCCGCATCCAGCGCCGCCAGCACGCCCAGCGAGCCGTCGAAGCGCCCGCCGGTGGGCTGGCTGTCCAGATGCGAGCCGCACAGGATCGTGCTCTGCGCCCCCGGCGCGGTGGCAAAGGTCGCGAACATGTTGCCCACCGCATCGGTGCCGAGGCTGGCACCGCGCGCGGCGGCGATCTGCGCGAAAAGCTCGCGGGCGGCACCATCCTCGGGGTTGCCGGTCAGGCGGCACACGCCCTTGTCCGGCGTGGCCCCGATGGCGGCAAACCGGTCAAGAAGGGCGATCAGATCGTCTTGCATCATGGCTCCTCGGGGCTGTTGCCCGGCCATCCTGCGCTGCCCGCGCGCCCGCGCACAGGGGCGCAGGCGCATTGGCATGACATGGTGGACGCAGGGACAAAAGCCGCGCCCATCAAGGCAGGACAGCCCGCGCCCCCCGTGCCACCATGACCCCCGCAACAGCGAGGACCCAATGGACATCGAGCAGATCATCCGCAGCCTGCCCGGCTGGGAAGACCGGGCCCTTGTGATCGAGGCCGCGATCCCGGTGCTTGCCTCGCCCTCGTGGCGCGGCGTTGACGGCGCGCCGCTGGTGGCGCGCGATACGCAAACCGGCGCGCAGCTGTTCGTCAAGCAATTGCACGTAGACACCGCGTTCTACATCGACGCCGACGCGGCGTTTCAGGCCGCCCGCATCGCTGGCGAGGCCGGGGTCGGGCCGCGCGTGCTGTTTGCCGATGCCGGCGCGCGGGTGCTGGTGAGCGAATATCTGGGCGCGGGCTGGCGCACGGCGGGGCTGGAACATGCCGCTGATCCGGGGTTCATCGACCGGGTGCTGGCGGCGCGGGCCAAGCTGGCCGCAGGCCCTGCCCTGCCTGCGCGCGCCGATGTCTTTGCCGATCTGCAACGCTTTGCCGCGCTGATCGCCGACAGCGGCGCGCCGACCGCCCCGGATCTGCACTACGCCTACGACACCGTGATGCTGGCGGCGGAACGCGCCTCGGGCGATGCGCCGGTGCCGATCCACGGCGATGGCAACCTGTCGAACGTGCTGTTTCACACCTCGGGCGAGATCCGTCTTGTGGATTACGACCGCGCCGGCATGGGCAGCCCCTGCGAGGAGCTGGGCAGCGCGCTGGTCGAGATGTGCGCCTTCGAGCCGCCCGCCCGCGCCGCGTTTTCCCGCGCCGCCGCGCGCTTTGGCCTGCCGGACAACGACGAGGTGTTCGACCGCATCCGCCTGTGTGGCGTCGCCGATGATCTGCGTTGGGCGATGATCGGCATGCTGATGGGGCATCTGAGCCCGCGCAAGCACGAGGAATTCTACAAGTTCGGCCTGTGGCGGATGGTGCGTCTGCGCGCCGCCCTGCGCGACCCCCGCTTCGGCGAGAGACTGAGGAGCGTGGCATGACCCCCAAGCGCCGCATCGGAGAGGCCCGAACCCAAGACGAGCACAGCGCCGAAGCCGCGATCCGCAGCGTTCCGGGCTGGCAGGGCCGCGAGGATGATATCGTCTACCGGATGATGGTTGGCGGGCTGAACAATCACAACTGGCACATCTCGGTGGCAGGCGATCCGCGCTCGTATTTCCTCAAGATTCCCGGCGCGGGCACCGAGATCTTCATCAACCGCGCCACATCCTACGAGGCGGCGGTGTTCGCCCATGGCGTCGGCATCGCGCCAGAGGTGATCTTTCACGACCCGGCCAGCGGCACCGAGGTTCATGAATTCCTCGAAGGCCACACCACCTGTACCACCGCCGATTTCATGCGCCCCAAGGTGCGCGATCAGGTGATCCGCTTGTTCCGCACGCTGCATTCCGGCCCGGTGCTGAGCGAGGTCAAGACCATCTTCGATCTGATCGACGAGCATTTGCAGCAGGCCGCCGAACTGGGATCGTCGATGCCCGAGGATTTGCCGTGGCTGCTCTATCACTATGAAAAGATCCGCGCCGCCTTTGCTGCCTCGGGGATGGATCTTGTCACTTGCTACAACGATCCGATGCCGGGGAATTTCCTGTTTTCGCCAAGCGGCGAGCTGAAGCTGATCGATTACGAATTCGCCTCGGCGAACGAGCGCAGCTATGACATCGGCGTCTTTGCCTGCGAAATGTTCCTCGAGGAAGACGAGACCGATGCGCTGATCGAAACCTATTTCGGGCAGGTGACGGCGCAGATGCAGGCGCGGGTGGCGCTGTGCCGCATCCTCGCCGATCTGAAATGGGGCTCCTGGGCGGTGGTGAATCGCAGGCTGTCCGACTGGGATTTCGATTTCCAGAAATACGGGTTGTGGAAATACATGCGTGGGCGGGCGCTGATCAGCGATCCGCGGTTTGATCGCTGGCTGCGGCTGGCCTGATGCCCAAATAAGCGGCAGTCATCCACGGGTGCCTGGCTTTTGACCGGCCATTTACTTGAATATTCAATTTTCAACACGAAGAGTGATCCCCGGACGGCCTTGGCCGACCGTTATTTCCCGTGGGACCGCATGGCCGACCAGATCCTCTCTTCCCCCCGCCGCCCAAGGGCCGCCCGTCAGGATCGAATCCTGACCAAGCTGCGCGCGCAACCGGCGCTGCGCGCTTCGGAACTGGCGCAGATACTGGATGTCTCGCACGAGACGATCCGGCGCGATCTCATCGATCTCGACCGGCGCGGGTTGTTGCGCCGCACCTATGGCGGCGCCGAACGCCCGCTGCGCTTCGAGGCGCCGCTGGCCGAACGTCGCAGCATGCATGTGCAGGCGCGCGCCCGCATCGGCAGCGATGCGGCGGAGCAGATCACGCCCGGACAGGTGGTGATGATCGGCAGCGGCGCCACCTGCTGGCACGCGGCGCGCGCGCTTGCGGCCAGTGGCCGGCAGCTCACGGCGATCACCAATGACCATCCCGTCGCCGAGGCGCTGTGCGACAACCCGTCGGCGCAGATCATCACCCTTGGTGGCCGCCTGCACCCGTCCGAACGCTACGCCTCGGGGCCGCAGGCCATCGAAGAGCTGACCCGTTACCGCGCCAACTGGGCGATCCTTGGGGCGTCGGGGGTCGATAGCCTTGGCGTGCATGACATCGATGATCTTGCGGCGGGCATCTGTCGCCACATGATCCGTCAGGCGCAGCGGGTGGCGATCGTGGCCGACCGTTCGAAATTCGACCGTCCCGCGCTGGCCCGCATTGCTGGCTGGTCAGAGGTCGATCTGCTTGTCACCGACGCCGCGCCCGACGGTGCGCTGGCGACGACCCTCGCCGCCCATGGCGTCGACGTCCTTCACCCTTGCGAAAACAGACCGGATCCATGACCCTTCAACATCGTGCCCTGACCGCTTCGGGCGGGCTTCATCTTTCACTCGGCCCGGTCGAGATCCTGCGTCGCGGCGAGGCGCAGGCCCGACTGATCGCCGGGTCGGCCCCAGAGCCCTGCTATCACCTGATCTTTCCAATGCAGGCGCCGCTGCAGTTCTGCCAATCGGGGCTGACCGGCGACATAAGGCCCGGCGGCTATGTACTGCTGCGCGGAGATCGCTTTTACGAGCTGCGTTCGGCCAGCGATCTGGCGCAATGGGTGGCGGTGCTGCCGGCCCGCGCGCTTCAGGATCGGCTTGTCGCCGCCGACACCCATGTTGGCGGGCGCTTCCGCCCCGATCCGCAGATGTCGGCGCTGGTCTCGCGCACGATCTCGGCCACGGCGCAGGTGTTCCGCAGCGGCCCACCCCCGCGCCCCGAGGCGCTGGCGGCAGAGATCGTCGCCCTCGCCGCGCTGATGCTGGGTGCCGAGGAAGACGGCGGCGCGCCGGTGCGCACTGGGCGCACCCGCACCCGGCAGCGCATCATGGAGCATATCGAGCGCCACCTGCCCGACCCCGAGCTGACCCCCGACAGCATCGCCCGCGCCATGGGGATCTCGCGCAGCTATCTATACGCGCTGTTTGCCGATGGCGGCGAGACCGTGTCGGGCTTTGTGCGCAGCCGTCGCTTGCAGGCGGCCTATGAGCTGCTAGTCGGCGACGCCAAGGGCGGGTTGGCGATTTCCGAGGTCGCCTACCGCACCGGCTTTCGCAGCGCGGCGCATTTCTCGCGCAGCTTTTCGCGCCGGTTTCAGGCCACGCCCCGCGACATCCGCGCCGGAGCCTCGCGCTGAGCGCGCCCTTGCGGGCGGTGACCCCGGCATTTGACGGGGAGCTGCGGCGAAGCCCTGCCGCGCGGGGTCGACCGGGGGCGGTGGTGATTTAGATCACCGGGTCCGCCCGCGCTTGGCGGGTCGTCTTCAACACCTCGAACGGGGTGGGGATCACCCCGCGTTGAGATCCGCCAGAATCCGCCGCACGTCGCCAAGCTCGTCCGAGCCAAAGGCCTCGGCGATGTGGCGCTCGTGATCGTCGCCGACGTTTTCAAGCTCGCGGCACAGCGCCACGCCCTTGGACGACAGCGCAACGCGCACCTTGCGGCGATCCTGCTCGTCGGGAACGCGAAACACCAGCGCCTCGCGCACCATGCGATCGATGATCTTGGTCAGGGTCGCCGGCTCGACCAGCACCCGTTCGGCAAGATGGCCCATCGGCAGCGGGCCTTCTTCTTCGAGCGATTTCAGGACCCTGTACTGTTCGATCGCGATACCGTTGGCCGACAGGCGGCGCGACAGGTCCTCTTCGATCAGCCGGTTCGCCCGCGCGATGAGATAGCCGAGCTGCTCGGTAAATTTCGGATCCGCCATGGTGCCTCCTTGGACCACCTGAAAACTGTCAAGGGTTTAGCACTCAGGGTTGAACTAATCCACAACATTTGAAACGGACAATACCATCTTGCCAACAGCCGCCGACGTAAAAGTCACAGTGCGGCTGGCCAGATCTCAGGAAGAAAACGCTGATCTGACGACGAAATCGATGCCCTCTGCCTCGGCCAGCCGCACCCCGGCGGCGGCATCGCTGCGCCCGATCATATGATAGGCGTGGTCGCGTTGCAGACGCGGGCGCAGGAAATGCGCCATCTGGCAGCCATCGATGCGCCCGACCTGCCGCGCGATGGCGGCAACAAGGTAGATCGCGTCGTAACAGCCAACCGCATTGGCGGTCATCGTCGGGCGCTGCCCGGAAAAACAGGCGTCGTAGCGTTCGGCCAACGCATCGCGCCCGTCGCCCCGGCTGGTGTCGAAATAGGCCTGCGCGGCGAACAGGTTTTCTGTTCCCACGTCGGCCAGCGCCAGCAATTGCGTCTCGTCGAAGGCCAGATTCAGACGGATGACACTGGCGGCAAGCCCGTCTTCGGCGAAGGCCCGGTTGAAGCAGACGGAATCCTCGCCCAGCATGGCGATGACCACCACATCGGCGCGCGCCTTGCGGATGGCGTCAAGCACCGGGGCGTAATCGCGCTGGCCCAGCGGCATCAGCGCCTGCCCGACAAACAGCCCCCCCGCGTTCCGCACCGCCTCTTCGGTGGTGCCATGGGCAACGCGCGGCCAGATATAATCATTGCCGACGAAGAAGAACCGCTTGCCACCGCGATGCTGCGCCAGCCAGTCAAGCGAGGGGTTCAGCACCTCGCTATCGGTGATGCCGAGCGGCGCGGTGCCCGGCCCGCAAAAGCCGCCCTCGTAGTGCGGCGTGTAGATATAGGGGGCCAGCCCGGCCAGCCCACGCCGCACCGCAGGGCGCAGATCGCTGGATTGCAGACCGATCACCGCGTCAACGTTTTCATCCAGCGCAAGGCGCTGCGCCGCCTTGCAGGCGCTGTCGCGGCTTTCGCCGGAATCGACTTGCACGATATCGATTTCCTGCCCAAGCACGCCGCCCGCGGCATTGAGTTCGGCGGCGGCCAGAAAAGCGCCGCCCTGACAGCCAAGGGTCCAGATGCCGGCGAGGCCTTCGTGCGAGAGGATGAGACCGATTTTCATGACGTATAGCGGTAGCGCAGGTTGGACCTCCGCACAAATCCTGTGGAACTGCACCATCGCGCTGACAGGGCGTTTGCCTGTTTCCTGAGCGGTTCCAGCGGATCCATCGCCAGAATTGCGCTGGAAGCGATAACGAACCTTTCGGTATTTGTATTTATGGTATTTGCCAAATCAAGTAAATGCGCCGCTTGAGGAGAGTCCCATGAATGCCCACACCCCCAACCTGTCAACCCGCGACATCCCGGATCTGTCGCTGATGGACACCAGTCGCCTGATCGCCTCGGGGCAGGCAACGCCGCTGGACGTGACGCAGGCGGTTCTCAAACGGGTGTCCGAGGTGGATGGCGCGCTGACGGCCTATATCGCGCTGACCGCAGACCGTGCCCTCGCGCAGGCGCAAACCGCCACGGACGAACGCGCCGCCGGGATGGATCGCGGCCCGCTGCACGGCATCCCCTTTGCGCTCAAGGATCTGTGCGAGACCGATTTCGCGCCGACCTCGGCGGGGCTGGCGCTGCTCAGGAACAACCAGACCGGGCGCAATGCCACGGTGACGACGCGGCTGGAACAGGCGGGCTGCGTCACCATCGGCAAACTGGGCATGACCGAGGGCGCCTATTCGGGCCATAACGACAAGATGGCGGTGCCAAAGAACCCGTGGAACTCCAAGCTGTGGGCGGGCTCGTCCTCGTCCGGCTCGGGCGTGTCGGTTGCGGCGGGCATGGCCTTTGGCGCGATCGGGTCCGACACCGGCGGGTCGATCCGCTTTCCGTCGGGGTGCAATGGCATCACTGGCATGAAGGGCACATGGGGCCGGGTCAGCCGCCACGGCGTGTTTGCGCTGGCCGACAGTCTTGACCATGTCGGCCCGATGGCGCGCAGCGCCGAGGATTGCGCCGCCGTCATGACCGCCATCGCGGGCGCGGATGTCAGCGATCCCACCGCGCTGATGGCGCCGGTGCCCGATTACCTTGCCGCCTGCGCCGGGCCGATCCGGGGTATGCGCATCGGCATCGACCGCGCGGCGGTGATCGACGGTGCGGCGCCTGAAACGGCCGCAGTGATCGCCGAGGCCATCGCTGTATATGAATCGCTGGGCGCCCAGATCGTGCCAATGTCCTTCCCCTTCCCTGCCGATGCGGTCGATCAATGGACGGTGCTTTGCGCCATCGAGGTGGCGCTGGCGCATCAGGGCCGGTTCCCCGAACAGCGCGACGGCTACGCGCCGCATCTGAGCGAGCTGCTGGATTACGGGTTGAGCCTGACCGCCAAGGACGTTGGCGCGGCGATGCAGTGGCGGCTGGTCTATAACGGCTCGGTGGCACGGGCGATGCATGGGCTGGACGCGGTGCTGTTTCCAATCACCAGCGGGCCGATGCCCGAACTCGACAACATCTATGGCGCGCCCACGGCAGGCAAGGGCGAGAACCTTGGCGACATGCTGAAATTCACCGCGCCGGCGGATTTCACCGGCTGCCCGTCGCTGACCCTGCCGGGAGGCTTTGACAGCCGCGGCGGGCCGATCGGGTTCCAGCTGATGGGGCATGCGCTGACCGAGGACAAGCTGTTCAAACTGGGCGCGGCGTTCCAGCGGGTGACCGATTTCCACACCAAACGCCCCGATCTGACGCCGTTCAGATAAGCGTGCGGATCTGCCGGAAGGCGCGGTCGAGCGCGCCTCCGGTCGTTGCGGCGATGCGCAGGATCTGTCCTGCGCCGCCCCGCGCCGCGCCTGCGGCGGCGTAACAGTCGGGCAGATCCAGCGGGCCGTTTTCGAACGGGGCCGATCCGATGAGTGTCACGGTGCCAAAGGCGGTCATGCCGCCGGGCAGCGCCTTGAGCGCGATCAGGTCGGCCTCGGTGACATGCTGGCGCTCGCGAAAAAGCGTGTGGCCATCGGCGCGCACCACCTGCAAATCGGATTTCCAGACCCCGCCAGCGTCCGGCGCTGCGGGATCGCGGCGGCAGAAGCCGTCAAACAGTACCGCCCTTGCGCCCACGTCCAGCGTGAGCGTGATGCGCTGGTGCATCTTTGCCCCGCTCATCAGCACGTTCGGATCGGCAAGGTGGCGCAGGGTTGCGCCACGATCGGCGCGCAGGGTCCAGTCGGAGCAACACTCGCGCCCGCGCCGCGCATCGGCGTGGATCATCAGGGCCCCGGCGCTGAGCAGATCGACGCTGCCGCCCGCCTGCACCGTCACCTCGTGGCGCCAGTGATCGCCGGGCAGCAGCGCCGCGCCAGCGCATTGCGGCAGCACCGTCAGCGGGCCGGTCAGCCCGGCGCGCCGGTAGCCGCGCGGCAGCGACCACGGCCATTCCACATGCCGATCGAGCAGCGACGTGCCGCCATCCGGCGCGATGCCGCAGATCAGCGACACCTGCGCGCGCTGCGTCGCGAAATCCTTCACTTGAACAACACCTCGCGGCGCAAATGCGCCACCACCTCGGCGATGCCGCTGCCCTTGCGGCAGATCGTCGGCAGCACCGCGCCGCCGCCGCGCACCGCCGTTGCCTCGGCCAGCATGTTGGGGAAATCGACGCCGACGTGCGGGGCGAGATCGGCCTTGTTGATCACCAGCAGATTGGCCTGAAGGATGCCCGGCCCCTTCTTGCGGGGGATGTCATCGCCCCCCGCCACGTCGATCACGAACATCCAGTAATCGACCAGATCCGGCGAAAAGGTCGAGGCAAGATTGTCGCCGCCGGATTCGATCAGGATCAGATCCAGCCCCGGAAAATCTGTTTCAAGCCTGTCGGCGGCGGCCATGTTCAGCGTGGGATCTTCGCGGATAACGGTATGCGGGCAGGCCCCGGCCTGCACCGCGCGCACCCGGTCGGGGGCCAGCTGCCCGCCCTTGCGCAGACGTTCGGCGTCTTCGTCCGTCACCAGATCGTTGGTGATTACGGCGGTGTCGATGCCAGCTTCGGCCAGAAGCGGCAGGATGGCTTCGATCAGGGCGGTTTTGCCGGAGCCGACGGGGCCTCCGATGCCGACGCGGGCGGCTGTCATCTCAGGAAGTACTTTCTTGCAAGGGGAACATTGCGGGCGGGGTCTGCGGTGAGGGGCACGCCATCGGCCTCCACCTCGAAGGTCTGCGGATCGACGGTGATCTTTGGCAGCGCGGCGTTGCGGATCATATCGGCTTTGCCGAGCTTTCGGGTGTTGCGGATCTGAACGAAAGGTTTCTTTACGCCCAGCTTCGTTTCGGTGCCTGCCTTGATCGCAAGCTCGGAGACAAAGGTGACGCCAAGGTGGTGTTTGGCGCTGCCAAGCGCCCCCCACATCGGGCGGTGGATCATCGGTTCGGACCCCACGAAGCTGCCGTTGCCATCGCCCATGGTGGCCCAGACGATGGTGCCGCCTTTGATGACGGTGCTGGGCTTGGCGCCAAAGAAGGCAAACGGCCAGAGCACGATATCGGCCATCTTGCCCGGCGCGATAGAGCCGACCTCGTGGTCGATCCCCGCCGCAATGGCCGGGTTGATGGTGTATTTTGCAACATAGCGCAGGATGCGCTGGTTGTCGGCGCTTGCAGTCGTCTCTTCGGGCAAACGGCCCACCCGGTCCTTCATCACCGATGCCAGCTGCCAGCATTTCGCAAGGTTTTCGGCAAGGCGCCCCATGCCCTGGGTGTCGGTGGCAAAGATCGAAATCGCCCCCATGTCGTGCAAAAGGTCTTCGGCCGCCATGCTTTGCGGGCGGATGCGGGCCTCGGCAAAGGCGACGTCCTCAAGCAGATCGAAGCTCATCATATGGGCGAGCATGGTCATCGGCACGCCCTCTTCTAGGGCGGGCAGCGTGTAGGGGTTGGTCGGGTTGGTCGAAGAGGGCAGCACGTTGGGATAGCCGTTGACCACAAGGATATCGGGGGCATGGCCACCGCCCGCGCCTTCGGTGTGGTACATATGGATCGAGCGGCCCGCGATGGCCTCCATCGTGGTCTCGTAGAAGCCGAATTCGTTGATGGTGTCGGTGTGCAGGTGCACCGAGAAATCGGAGTTGTCAGCGGCAATCAACGTACCATCCAGCACCGCAGGCGAGGCGCCGAAATCCTCGTGGATCTTCACCCCCAACGCGCCGCCAGACACGCTTTCCGCAACCGCCTCGGGGTTGGAATTGCCGCGCCCCAGAAAGCCGAAGTTCAGCGGGTATTCATCGGCGGCCTGAATAAGCCGCCCCAGCACGTGGGGCCCCGAGCAGGACACATCGAAATTCGGCCCCGGAGACATGCCGATCATCGTGGTGCAGCCCCCGGCCAGCGCGTGATGGCATTGCTGGGGCGAGAGGAAATGCGCATGTGCCTCGATCGCGCCGGCGGTGACGAAATGGTTGTCGCCATGCACCACGGTGGTGTTGGGGCCAGTCACCATGCCATCCGTCACGCCGTTCATGATGTCGGGGTTGCCGGCCTTGCCCACCCCGACGATGCGCCCGTCGCGGATGCCGATATCGCCCTTGAGAATGCCCAGCTCGGCGTCGATGATGATGGCGTTCATGATCACCATGTCCAGCGCGCCGTTGGCGGCGGTGCCACTGGTGCAAAAGCCTTCGCCGTCGCGCATGATCTTGCCCGCGCCAGCGGTCAGCTCATCGCCGGGATGGGTGTGATCGAATTCGATCTCGGCCAGAAGCGAGGTATCGCCAAGGCGGACCATATCGCCCGTGGTGGGCCCGTACAGCCGGGCATAAGCGTCGCGGGTCAGTTTCATCGCATGTAGCCCCTTTGGGTGGCGGCATGGATCGCCGTTTCAAGCCCGCCGTCCACCGGCCCTTCGGTGAGGCCCGCAAAACCGTGCACCACGCGCTTGCCGCCATAGGGCACCAGAACGACGTGTTTTTCGATGCCCGGATCGAAGCGCTCGCCTCCCCCTGAGGGCCGGTCGAGCCGCATACCGAAGGCCGCCGCGCGGTCGAATTGCAGCGCCGGGTTCACTTCGAAGAAATGCGCGTGAGAGCGGACCTGAATGGTGCGATCGCCGGTGTTGAGCACGCTGAGCGTGATCGCCTCGCGGCCTGCGTTGATCTCGATCTCGCCTTGCGCGGGGATGACCTCGCCGGGGATCGGATCGCCGGGCGCGGGGGCGATGGGGTCGAAGACGGTGACCAGCTTGGTGCCCTCGGCCATCGACACCTCGACCGAGAAGGTTTTCAGCATATGCGCCACGCCCGGCTCGACCTGATCGGCGCGCAGCAGGGTTGACGCATGGCTGACGATTTCGCTGTGGCTATGGCCGTGGCGGGCAAAGGTCAGCAATTCGTCGGCCAGCAGCGCCACCGCCTCGGGGTGGGCCAGGCGGATGCCCTGCGCGACATAGCGGCGGGCCAGTTCTGCGGCGGTGAAGATGGTCAGCCGCTCGAGTTCAGTGGGGGTCAGGTGCATGACCGTCTCCTTAGTTGATGAAAAGCCGCCCCTGCCGGGGCCGCATCAGCGCCACATCGGGCAGCGGCATCGCGCCAGAGGGCAGGTCTTGCGCATCGGGCACTGTCGCCAGTTCGGCGATCAGCGGGGCCAGCGCCAGCAGGTCGCGCTGGGTGGTGATCGCCCCGGCGATGCCCAGCCGCACGGCGGCGGAAAACGCCCCGCGCGCAAGGCTCAGCGCCGAGGTTTCCAGCGCCGCGCCCAAATCCAGCCCGCAGGCCCGCAGAAAGACCCCATGCGCCACCGCGAAATGCCCGACCCCTGCGGCCTGCGCCGCCAGCGCGCCCGGATCCATCGCGATGCGCAGCGCCCGGGCCGAGGCGAACAGCGCATCCCCGGCCTGCGCACTGTCCCGGCGCTGGGTTTCCACCGGCATCAGCGCATCGACGGTCTCGAACCAGCCGCTCAGCGCCTCGCCGGTCAGGCGAAAGCCCCCGGCCAGCGCGATGCGATCGAAGCGGTGCCAGCGGGTGCGCAGATCAAGCGCAACCCAATCCGCAAGGCTGCGCTTGCAGACCTGCCCTTCGGCCAGCGCGCTTTCCAGCCCCCAGGAATAGGCAAAAACGCCCGAGGGAAAGCCGCTGTCGGCCAGCTGCATCGCCCGGATGGTGGCAAGGCTCATGCGTCCTCGATCACGAATTCTGCCAGCCCGCGCAGATCGGCGAGCCGCGCTTCGTAGCGCGCGCGCGGACCGTCGAGCACCACGTCCATGACGCCTTGGCCAAAGATCACTTTCCAGTGCAGGTTGCCGCACCAATGGCCAAGCCGCATCGCGTCGTCGATGCTTGCCGGGCGCAGCCGCATCCGCGCCGCACCGTCGATGCGCGCCACGATGGCCAGACGCCCGTCGTGAAACAGCACCGCGCCGTCGCTCAGCCCCTGTTCGCGCGGCAGGGCAATGGCGCAATCGCGGCCCCGGTCGGTGGTGACGCGCATGCGCTTGCGCGCGGCGTCGGCCTCGGGGATCGACAGGAATTCCACCCCGCCCTCATGTTCCAGCGCGTGCAGCCGGTCATGCCACTGTGCATCCGCCGCCATGCCCAGCACGGTTTCAAGCATCATCGGCCCGTCCGGGCTGTGGTCTTTCATGTCTTTGTCCTTGATCGAAAAAAGGCCCGCCCCGGCGTAACGGGGCGGGCAAGTTGTCGGGGATCTTACCAGCTGGTCCAGTCGCCGGATTTCTCGAAAGCATCGCCCAGCGTGTAGAGCGTCTTTTCATCCCACATCTTGCCGACCAGCATCATGCCCACCGGCAGGCCGTTCACCTTGCCACAGGGCACCGACAGCGCCGGGTGATGGGTGATGTCAAAGGGCGCAGTGTTCGGCAGCATGTCGAAGGCGCGCTCGACGATCTCTTCGCGGCTGGCATCAGGGCCGGGGATCGGCGTTGCGGTCATCGGCACCGTCGGCATCAGGATGGCATCGTAATCGGCCAGCACGGAGTCATAGGCGGCACGCAGGGTTTTGACGATGTTATGGGCTTTGCCGTAATAGCGCTTGCCGTGCTGATCGTCAGCATATTGCGCGAACATCATGCCCAGCTTCAGCGTCTCGGACAGCTCATCCGCGCGCTCGCGCCAGCCACGATGGAAATCCATGAAGCTGGTGACATAGAGATCTGGGCGCGAGGTGCCATAGCCATCGCCCAGCATCATCGTCTGCGTCAGACCCTGAAGCCCGATCGGGGTCCAGATCGCGAGGCCCATCAGGTGCATCGGGATCGAGACTTCCTCGACGATGACGCCAAGCGCTTCGAGCTTCTTCGCCGCTTCGCGCACCTTGTCATCGGACGCGGCTTCGCTGGTGGCATGGCCGAAGCCTTCCTTGAGGATAGCGACCTTCATGCCTTTGACCGGCTTGTCGAGGCCTTCGGTATAGCCCGACACCGAAATGTCGATCTGCCGACTGTCATAGCCATCCGAGCCCGCGAGCACTTCGAGCAGCAGCGCGTTGTCGGCCACGGTCGCGGTGATCGGGCCGGCGTGGTCGACGGTGATCTCGATCGGCACGATGCCGGTATAGGGCACGAGGCCATGGGTCGCCTTCATGCCGACGGTGCCGCAGAAGGCCGAGGGCATACGGATCGATCCGCCCTGATCGCCGCCAATGGCCATGTCGACCTCGCCCTTGGCGACCAGTGCCGCCGAGCCAGACGACGAGCCACCAGCGGAGCGGGTCGGGTCATGCGGGTTGCACACCGGCCCCAGCGCCGAGGTGTGCGAGCCGCCCGACATGCAGAAACATTCGCAATGTGCCTTGCCAACGATGGTCGCGCCCGCGTCCAGCATGCGCGTCACGATGGTTGCATCGACGTTGGGCACATAGCCTTCGAGCGTCGACGAGCCGTTCATCATCGGCACGCCCGCCAGCATGACGTTGTCTTTCAGAACGATGGTCTTGCCCTTGAGCTTGCCCTCGGGGGCGCCCTGCACGGTGGATTTGACATACCATGCGTTCAGCGGGTTGTCTTCGACGGGCGGCTGCACGCCGGGGCTGCGCGGGTAGGTGATTTCGGGCAGCGGGTCGATCATCTTGTCGACGGCGTTATAGGCATCGACATAGCCCTGCATCAGCCCCTGAAAGGATTTCACATCCTCGGGCGACAGGTTGAAACCAAGCCGGTCGGCCACATCGGCCAATTGTTCTTCGTTCGGAAGTTTCACAGACATCCGGTCATTCCTTGTTGTGATATTGTGCTTGGGGCGCCCCGGCCGGGGCGCCGGGTCAGCCGGTGAAGCCCATGAAGGCGCTCACCGCGCTGGAATCGGTCAGCTCGGCCTTCGGGATCTCGCGGTCGAGCACGCCGTTGGAAATGGCATAGACCCGGTCCGACAGGCCGGTGATGAAGTCGAGGTTCTGCTCCACCAGCACGATGGTGATGTCGATCTTCTTGGTGAGGGCGGCCAGCGTGTCGGAAATTTCGTCGATGATCGACGGCTGGATGCCCTCGGTCGGCTCGTCCAGCAGCATCAGGCGCGGGTGGCGGGCAAGGCAGCGGGCCAGCGCCAGCAGCTGCTGTTCGCCACCCGACAGCGCCCCGCCGCGCCGGTCGAGCAGGCGTTGCAGACGCGGGAACAGCTCGAGCATTTCATCGACGATGCGCGCGACCTCGGCCTTTTTGCCGGGGATGGCGACCTCGAGGTTTTCCTTGACCGACAGGTTGGGAAAGATCTGGCGACCTTGCGGCACAAGGCCGATCCCCATCTTGGCCCGCGCGTTGACGGCACTGCCAAGGATGGATGTGCCGTCGAAATTGATCTCGCCCCCGGTGACCTTCACATAGCCCATGATCGAGCGCATCAGCGTGGTCTTGCCCATGCCGTTATGGCCCAGAATGCCGACGACCTCACCGGCATTGGCGTGAAAATCGACGCGGTGCAGCGCCGGAACAAGCCCGTAGGCGGCCGAGAGGCCCTTGACGTCAAGCAGCATTGGCCTGTTTCCCCAGATAGATCTCCTGAACCTCGCGGTCCTGCATGATGTCGTCGATCATCGCCTCGCGGAAGATCGCGCCGCGGTTGAACACGGTGACGAATTTGGCGATCTGGCGGATGAAGGCCATGTCGTGCTCGACCACCACCACCGCCGCCGAGCGCGCAGATTCCAGCACCAGCTGCGCCAGCCGGTCGCGCTCATCGCCGGTCATGCCCGCCGCCGGTTCATCCAGCAGGATCAGTTTCGGCTCGCCCGCCAGCACCATCGCCAGCTCGACCAGCTGGCGCTGACCGTGGCTCAGCAGACCAACCTCGCGCTTGGCCAGATGGGTGATGCCGCAGCGCTCCAGCGTGTGCATGGTCAGCTCGCGCGCCATCGGCTTGAGATGCTTGCGCCGGGCCGAAAGCCGCACGTTTTCATAGGCGGTGATGCCGTCGAAGACATTGGGCACCTGAGTCTTGATGCCGACCCCAAGGTTGACGATCTGGTGGGTATGCGCGCCGGTGATGTCCTGCCCCGACAGCGTGACCTTGCCGCTCGTCGGGGTCAGCTGCCCGGTGAGGCATTTGAAGAAGGTGGATTTCCCCGCCCCGTTCGGCCCCAGCAGGCAGCGCAATTCGCCGTCCTTCAGGTTGAAATCGACGTTATCCACCGCCGTGACGCCGCCAAAGCGCATGGTCAGGCCACGGGTTGTCAGGATGTGATCGCTCATTCGCCCACCGCCTTTCCGGCCATGGCAGAGCCATGGTTGCGCTTCCACAGGATGTAGCCGCCCAGCATCAGCGAGCGCGCGGTCGGCACGATGCCCTTGGGCAGCGCCAGCACGAGGATCATCATGATCGCGCCCAGCACGGCGATGGAATTGACCACGTCGACCGTGCCCAGTTGCAGCGTCAGCCATTGCAGCAGGATGCAGCCGATGATCGGGCCGACCAGCGTGCCGACGCCCCCCGCCATCACCCAGACAAGCGCCTTGGCCGACATTTCCATCGACACCGAATTGGGGTCGATAAAGGCCTGATAGGTGGCCCACATCGCCCCGGCGATGCCGGCAATGCCGCCGCCGATGGCAAAGACGATGACCTTCTGCTTGCGCACGTCATAGCCCAGCAGGCTGGCGCGGGTCTCGTTTTCGCGGATGCCGATGGACACCCGGCCAAAGTCGGACGCGATCAGGAAGCGCAGCGCCACATAGATGAAGATCAGGAAGCCCATGAAGACCTGAAACATCTGGCCCGGGTCGAGCCATGCCGACGGATCACCCGGAATGTGCAGCGTCGGGATCGACGGGATGCCGTTGAAGCCGCCCAGCCGCGCCGAACCAATGGAATATTCCGGGCCAGCGGTGTGGTTGATCAGCTTCCAGAAGATCAGCGCCACCACCAGCGTCACCACGCCAAGATACACATCCGACAGCCGCCCGTAGAACATGAAATAGCCGAGCAGGACGCCAAAGATCGTCGGGATGACAAACGCCAGCAGCATCGGGATCGTGGTCGATCCCATGTTGATCGACGCCACCGCGAACGTATACGCGCCGAGGCCAAAGAATGCCGCCTGACCAAAGCTCAGGATGCCGCCAAAGCCCCAGATATAGCCCAGCGACAGGGCGAACACCGACAGCACCACGTATTGGGTGATCTGCATGATGGTAAAGAGATCCAGCATCACCGGGGCGATGAACATCACGGCCAGCCCGATGGCGATCATGATGTAGAAACCGGGATCTCGGGTAACGGGTTTTTCCATGAAACCGTGGTCCCTTACAAAGATTTCTTGAAGATGCGGCCGGTGATGCCCTGCGGCAGCAGGCGCAGCAGAACCAGCGCGGCCAGCAGCAAGGCAGCATCGCCATAGACCGGCCCGGTGAGGAAGGTCATGCCCTGGCTGATCGAGCCCAACAGGCCGGCGGCGGTGAGCGTGCCGGTGATGACCGAAGCCCCCCCGGTGATCACCGTGATGAAGCTTTGCGCGATGAAGTTCACGCCCATGGTCGGCACCACCCCGGTCATCGGGGCCAGCAGCGCCCCGGCAAAGCCGGTGACCGCCGATCCAATGCCAAAGGTCGCCATGTAGACCCAGCGGGTGGGAATGCCGAGCGCCTCGGCCATGTCCGGGTTCTGCATGGTGGCGCGGGCGATCAGCCCGGCCTTGGTGAATTTCAGCGCCGCCCAGATCGCCAGCAGCAGCGCGATCGCGGCAAAGATCAGCACGAAGTTATAGCGCGGCACCTGATATTCGCCGATGCTCATGCCGCCCAGCGGGGTGGCAACACCGGTGACGGAATTGCCGAAGATCATCGTCACGCCGCCGATCATCAGCATCGACAGGCCCCATGTCGCCAGAAGGCTGTCAAGGATGCGCCCGTACAGCCGCTGGATCACCAGCCGCTCTACCAGCACCCCGAAGATGCCCACCACCACGGGCGCAAGGACGAGCATGGCAAACCATTCGTTCACGCCATGCCGGGCAGAAATCACCACGGTATAGCCGCCCAGCATGAGGAATTCGCCATGGGCGAAATTGATGATGCGCATCATGCCGAAGATGATCGCCAGCCCCGAGGCCAGCAACACCAGCCACGCCACGGCACGCACCATTTCAAGGGCGATTACAAGCGTATAGTCCATGCTCGTCTCCTGCTTTTCAGATCAGAGGCTGATCTCGAAGTGCTTGTTCGAGTCCGGGTTTTCGACCAGATCGCAGACCATCTGCGTGTCGGCGGGCGGGCTGTCGGGGAAGGCTTCCTTGATGTTGAACACCTGATCCTGCAGCTCGGCGATATAGACGTCGCGAATGGCGTGCTGGGTCTTGGGATCGATCTTCACCTTGCCCGCAGGCATGTCGTAGGTCTTGCCCGAGGTCAGCACTTCGAGCAGCGCATCGCGCTCGGTGGTGCCGGCGTCGGCCACCGCGTCGGCCCACATCTTGACCGCCTCGTAGGTGACTTCGGAAATCTCGGACATCACCCAATCCTTGTCGGGATAGGCCGCCGCGACCTTTTCAAGGAAGGCTTTGTTGGTCGGGTTGTCGATTTCCTCGAAATAGCCAAAGGACGCGGTGATACCGTTGCCCTCTTCGGCGGTCAGGATCAGCTGGTCCGACCCGCCCGCGCCCAGAACGGTCGACATCACCGGGATTTCCGATTTCATGCCAGCCGCCGCCCACTGGCGGTAAAAGCCCATATGCGAGGTGCCAACCAGCGCCGACAGCACGAAGTCGGGCTTGGCGCCCTGGATCTTCGACACGGTCGCGCCGAACTGCGACACATCAAGCGGGAAGAATTCGGTCTCGACCACCTCGCCGCCGTTTTCCTCGACGTAGCGCTTCACCCAGGCCGCGGTGATGTGGCCATAGTTGTAGTCGGCTGCGATGGTGTAGACCTTCTTGCCATACAGGTTCATGCCATAGGGGATGAGCCGGGCAACGGTCTGCGCCGGGGTGGTGCCCAGCGTGATCTCGTTGCGATCGCACACGCCGCCTTCGTACTGGGTGTTGTAGAAGTAGAAGGTGTTGTAGCGGTGAAAGATCGGGCGGATCGTCTCACGGCTGGCCGAGGTGATGCCGCCCATGACCACATCGACGCGATCCTTGAGCGCCAGCTGCGTGGCGAATTGCGAATACAGCGACATGTTCGACTGCGGATCGTAGATCACCGGCTCGACCATCTTGCCAAGCAGGCCGCCGGCCTCGTTGATCTCGTCGATGGCCAGCTTGAACACCTGATTCATCGGCACGCCGACAGCGTCCAGCGCGCCGGACAGGTCGTGAAGCCCGCCGATCTTGATAGTGTCGGACTGGGCGCGCGCAACAAGCGGCGTGGCCAACGTGGCCGCGCCCGCCATGCCGGTCGAGCGCAGGAAAGAGCGTCTGCTGAGCTTGGTCATGTTCGTTCCCTGTTGATCTATAATCCGGCAGACGCTTTCCGATTTGCTTGAAACTGCAAATATCTAATTTGGAAAATATCTATGCGCCGCCTGATTTCGCCCAATTACTACGCAATATTGCGGGGCATCAGATTACAAAGCAGGCAGCATCAGAGGTTTCTCTGAGCGTTTGCACCGGAAACCGGCGGTGATCTTTTGCAGCGTCCGACCGCCGCCGCCCCTCTCACGCGCAGGCAGGACAAAACACCCTTGATCCGAGATAGTTTCCATTTCAAATATATTGCCGCCCCGAAGATGCTGCTCAAGGAGCCCGCAATGCCCTGCCCTGCCCCGTTCAAGACCGCGACCATCCAGTTCGAACCGACGATGTTCGCCAAGGAGCAGAACGTCGCCTCTCTGCTGAAGATGTGCGAAGAGGCCGCGCAGGGCGGTGCCAAGCTGATCGTCACCCCCGAAATGGGGACAACCGGCTATTGCTGGTATGACCGCTCCGAGGTTGCGCCCCATGTCGAACCCATCCCCGGCCCGACCACCTCGCGCTTTCACGACATCGCGGCGCGGCACGGGATCTACAGCGGGCTCTGTTGCACAAAGCCTGTGAGGGATTCACCTTGCGAATCCAGTGCGATAACTGGAGGGGATGAGC
>NZ_JAUOQN010000046.1:0-37411 GCF_030547555.1 Salipiger sp. 1_MG-2023
CGAAAATGTTGTGTGAAAGTAGCGTTGTGGGCCAGAAATGAATAGCTTGGCGGCACATCGTTTCGTTTACACCGAAAATGTCGGCGGTTCGAGCCCGTCATCACCCACCATTCTCCTGCCTGCCAGACACGCGCACCCGCATGCCGGTGGCGAAATCACTCGCTTCGCGCGGGATTTCACGCATGCCGATCAGGTGCTGCACCGCGGCGTGGCCGATCTCGAAGCCGGGCTGTGCCACGGTGGTCAGCGCCGGGCACATCGCGCGCCACCGAGACGCCCGACGGGCGGCAATGCACAGGGCTAGAATTCGCGCGGCTGATCGCTGCGATAGCTCCATGTCAGGTCGTCGAGGAACATCTGCACCCGGCGCATCCAGTCGGCCTTTTCCGCGTCGTTTTCATGCAGGAAGCGCAGGAAGGCCACATGCTCGCGGATGGCGCGTGCCTGCGCGTAGGCCCCGCCCCGCGCCCATGCGTGGCGGAAACAGGTCTCGAAGCGGGCAAAGATCTGCGGGCGTTCCTGCGGCTGCGCCAGCAGGCCAAGCAGCACATCGACCTCGGCCGGAAGCGCCGCTGTCCAGAATTCCGGATCGGCGTTTTCGGCAGTGGCATTCTCGGCCAGCAGCCGGTCGAACCATGCGCTCAGCGGCTGCCCCTCGATCAGGTCGGTGCCCAGCGCCAGATGCCCCGACAGCCAGTTGTAGGTGGCGTGCCGGTCAAGCGGGCCGCCCGGATCGGCCTGCGCCGTCAGCCGCATCGAGGATTCATAGCAGGCCACCATGTCCTTTAGCGCGGCGTGGCGCGGCGCTCCGGGATTGCGCCCCAGCGCCAGCCGCTTGGTCACCGAGCCCTTGAGCGACTCGCGCCGCACGGTCAGCAGCGGCCCCTCGGCGCCGCCGATCAGCGCATCCAGCGCCGACAGCCGCGCCAGCGCCGCCTTGGTCACCGCCTGCTGCTGCGCCTTGAGCGTATCGGCCAGTTCCTGCGCCTTGGCGCGGGCATCATCGGGGGCGCTTGCGGCGTCGATCTCGGCCTGCGTCCAGTCCTGCGTGGCCTTGCGCACCTTGAGGTCCTCGAGCATCTCGATCGCGCCGATGCTGGAGTCCGAGCGGCCACCGCGCGTGGCCCGTTCCAGCATGGCGATGGCCGGGGCGTAGATATCAAGCTTGGCATAGGCACGGCCCATGGCTTCGGTCCACTGCGCATTGTCATGCCAGTCGGGATCGGCGGCGCGCTCGATCTCATCAAGCTCGCGGATCAGCTCGTCGCGGCCCCGATGCGGGCTGCCGACATCGCAGGCGATGTTGCGCGCCGCGCGGCAGGCGTGATCCGCCGAATAATACTGCCGCCGCCGCCCGTTCCACGCGGTGTCCGCGGCATCATCGTGCAGCGTGTAGTCGGGATCGCCATAGCATTGATACGCGCCCCATGTGTTGGTGTCGGGGTAGCGGCGGAACACCTTGAGCCGCGCATGATGCACCGCGTCGCCAAAGCGGTTTCCGGCCAGCAGGCTGCCATAAAAGCTCTCGGCGAACAGCAGCGCGCCAGCGTCGTCCAGCTCCCAGCCAGCGGCGATCACCGCCCGCACGCCCTTTTCGATCAGCGCCTGCGACAGGCTGGCGGCAATCGGGCCGACATTGGGCTGCACCCGGCCCAGATGGCAGCAGTTGAGGAAGACGAATTCCGGCACATAGCGCATTTGCCGCAGCTCAGCGGCAGTCAGCGTGATGCCATCCGACAGCACAAGCCCCGCCGTGTGGATATCGCCGCTGTCATCGTACACCCCATGCGTGGCGAAATGCATGATCTTGGTCGGCTTGAGCAGCGCCGCCTCCAGCACCGAAAGCCCGCTGTCAGAGCGGATCATCGCGGTGACATCATAACCCGCCTCGTCTTGCAGCAGTCGCTGCACAAGCTCGGCCTCGCGCCGCGCCCCATCAAGCGGCGGCAAGGCGCTGATCGAATCACCGACCACCAGCGCCGTGTCGAGCCGGGCGCGCGGCACCGGGCGACCCTCGATCGCAAGCTGGCGGATGATCGGCGTGCGGATCACCATCGGCTTGAAATCCTGCGTGGCCATGGTCTGATACAGGCCCTCGCCAAAGGTGTTGATGTCGTCCTCCATCAGCTCCCACGGGATGTGGGCGGTGCTGCTGTCGAGCACCAGCTGGATCTTCTGGTCGTTCTTGGCAAAGCTCTTGAGCTCGATCGGGATCATCAGCTCGAACAGCAGCTTGCCAAGGGTGCGCTTCGTCGCCGTGCCTTCGCGGCTTTCGCGCAGGAGCCGGTCGATGACCTCGGCCTGCACAGAGGTCTTCTTGAACTCCGCCCGCGCGCCTTCGGTGATGGCGGTGAAATCCAGCACATCGGCGCGCTGCGCGTTGCGGGTGACGATGATGCGCTGCCAGCTGTCCTCTTGGCTGGCGTAATCCATCCGCAGCTGCGCGCCGTCGCCGGGACGGATCCGATGATCGAAACGGATCAGCCCCGCCACCCGCCCGTCGCGGCTGGCGCTATACAGCGCGCTGGCCACCTGAAACACCGTATCCTCGTAAATCTCGATGAATTCGAGCTTGGCGATCGGGGTGTCGCGCAGGGTCAGATTGGCGTCGGCCACCGCTTCGAGGATCGCCTGGACCGATTGCTGCACCGTCATGTTCGCGCCCTTGTGGCCGATCACGACGCTGGTCAGCCGGATCGGGTCCATCTCGGCCAGCGACTTGCCGTCCTCGGCGGCGCGGCGGCGCAGGGTCATGGCATAGCGCAGCACCGCGCGGTTGACCGTTTCGCGCAAGGCGCCGGGCGTCAGATCGCCAAACGGGCCAAGCCCGGCCACCACCGCGCCGCCCGGGTTGCGGCCAAGGCGCAGGATGACCTCGCAGCTTTTCGCCTCGCCGGGATAAAGCCCCAGTTCGCGCACCGCTGACAGGCTGTGATCAAGGCATTGGTCCAGCGCCGCCTCTCCGCCGTTGATCGGATCGCCCAGATAATGGCCGACCAGCACCGGATGCCTCGCAAAGCGCAGATCGCCGTGGCGCAATGTGACCTCGGTCACCGGCAGATCGCTGCCTGTGCCCAGCGGCGCAGGGCCGCCCGCCCCCAGCATCCCGTCAACCACATCCTGCGGTTCGGGATAGATCTGCGGCACCGCGTCGGGCATCACCACCGGGGCCTGCGCGCCGCGTGCCAGCGCCGGACGGGTGCGGCTGAGCCCCGAGGTTTCGCCCTTTTCCAGCAGCTCCGCCAGCGCCGGAAACGCCGATCTGGTGCGCGCCAGATCGCCGTGCACCACCGGCAGGTAATAGGGCTCGATGCCCTTGGGGATGCCCGTGGCCCATGTCACGGTGCCATCGCCCGCGCGGGTGGCGATGAACTGCACCCGCTTGCCCGGCGCGGCGGATTGATCGATGCGCAGCCCGCTTGGCGTCAGCTCGGGGCCAAGCCCGGCGACATAGCAGGTGAGGTCCGGGTCAAGCGATTGACTGGCAAACAGCCGGTGCGCCGCGCGCGCCGCCTTAAGCGATGCTTCGGGCGGCACCACCCACGGGCCGTTGTCGATGTTGCGCAGCTCTTGCCACGCCTGCCGCGTCAGGTAATGCCCCTGTGCATCCACCGGCAGCAACTGCGCCGGCCCCGGCATGCCCGACACGATGTCCAGCAGCTCGATCATGTCATGGGCAAAGTCGGCCATTTCCAGCTGGCGAATGTTCTTGGCCCGGCCCATCAGCATATGCACCATCGAAAACGCGCCGCCATTGGGCGTGCCCAGCATGACAAAGCGGCTGCCCTTGCGGCGGCGGATCTCGGCCCACAGATCGGGATGCGCGTCGATGAAGGCGCGCACCACCAGCCCGCCCATGGAATGCGCCATGAAGCGGATCGGCTTTTGCGTCTGCGCCAGCGCCTTGCGCACCACCGCTGCCAGCCGCCCCGCCCCGGTGGTCAGCACGCTCTCGCGCCAGTCATAGGGCAGTGCGATCACGTGGTGAGTGCGGGCAAGGTAATTGGCCAGATCGCCGTAATAGCGCTTCATCGGGTTGCCGGGGCGCACATCGTTGCCCGGATAGCGCAGCAGCGACAGCCCGCCCGTCACCATCTGAAGCGGGTTCGACCAGACCCAGTTTTTCCCCTGATAAAGATGGCTGCCCATCACGCCGGGCAGAAAGATGCAGACCGGCAGATCCGATGCACCGCGCGATTGCACGATCTCGAACCCCTCTGGGTCGTCATCGATGGGCAGATCGCCGCCCAGCGCCGGCGCGCCAAGGTCAGAGCGGATCGCCGCAAGGATGGCACCCCGTGCGGCGCCCGTGCCGAAATAGCTGAAATGGGTGATCTCGGCGGTGCGGATCGGCGTCAGCACCGGCGCGGAGATGCGCGCCGCGCCCCGGCTCATCGAGGCGTAATTGACCACGAAATCATTGTCGTCCTCGAAGAACAGATCCAGCGCCAGATTGCGAAGCTTGCGCAGCAGGCCCTTGCCTTCGTTGTCACCGGCGATGACATGCAGCGCCCCGCCCAGCCGCAGGTCCGCCCGGTTGACCATCGCCACCAGCGGCGCGCGCGGCATCATCGCCTCGAGCCCCGGCAGCAGTTCCGGGTCGGCCTTGGTCGCGACAAAGCCCAGCAGATAAGCCTTGAACAGCTCGTAAGCGACCGATGCCTTGAGCGCCGGGATCAGCTCGAAACTGTTGAGTGCGATCGACAGCACCCGGTCAAGCCGCCCCGACGCCAGCGGCGTGCCACGCAAGGGGCCAGCAACGCGGATCATCCGCTCCACCGTCAGGCCGCGCTCGGTGATCAGCGCGCCGAGCTCTTCGAGCATCGCAACATCGCGCCCCGCCTTGCGCAGGATGCTGCGGTCGGTGTCATCGAACGGCGCCTCGCCTTTGGGCCGCGCGGCGCGGGCCACCAGCTCCGCCACCAGCCCACCGCGCGAATGCGACAGCAGCGTCACCCGCGCGCCCTTGGGCAACGCCATGAGCAGATCGCGGGCGTTCTCGATCGGGTCGACCGTGACCGAGCGGTGTTCCAGTGCAAAGATCCCCGCCGGGAAGGCGCGCTCCAGCACCGGCCACAGGTCATCCCCGACAGCGAGATCGTCGAAACTGCCGCTCGTCGAAGAAAACGTGCCATGCACCAGCACCAGCATCGGTTTGCCCGCGTCGATCTTGCCGGTCGGCACCAACTGGATGCCAGAGGCGCTGCGGGTGCAGCGATGAAATCCATGGTCGCTGGCGTTTTCGATATGCTGCGCAAGGGCAAGCGCGCTCATCTCTCCGGCCTTGCCCGCTAGGTTGGTGCGCAGCAGGCGCACCGCGCGCACCGCGTAGTCCCCTGCGCCGCGCTCTGCCCCGCGCGACAGCGGCAGCACCCGCGGCACCAGCAGCGCCTGATCGGCGATTGAACGTTCGACCCCAGCGAAATCGCGCCGCGCATCCGCCACGGATTGCCAGAGCTTCAGCCCGCTCTCGAGCTGGATCTCGACGATGTCCGTTTCCGCGCTTTCATCAATGTGGGTGCGGTCCGGGGCATCGCCGCCGCGCGCGGCGCTCACCAGCACTTCGTGCACCTCGGTGATCTCCATCGCCCCCTTCAGCGCGGGCGGGACGTCTTCGGGCGCGCCGGAACGGATCACTTGGCCGGGCAAAATCAACGAGGCCATAATACCCTCATATTTCAAATCAGATCAGCTATGAGATCAACTTAAGCGCGCAGTTGACGTAAAGTCAAAGAAAAGGCGCAGCGCACCCTGTCTCCTCCGGGCACGACCAACGCGGGCACGGATCACGACAAGCGCGGTGAATGGCGTATGCATAATGTTGCAGGGATGCGCGAGGGGCTTTGAGAACAGGGTCAAAGCCGCGTCACCTGCTGCCTGCGGCTGTCAAGGACGCTCCGCATGGCCTTCCCCGCAGGTCGGGGGATGGCGGAGGGCAGACGCCCTCCGCCGTTGTTTCACTCGGCGGACCAGCCGCTGACGGCTTTGATCTCAAGGAAATCGTGGATGCCGTGAATGCCCCCTTCGCGGCCATTGCCCGACTGTTTCATGCCCCCGAAAGGTGCCCCCGGCGCACGGCTCTTGCCGTTCATCTCGACCATGCCCGAGCGCAGCTGGCGGGCGAGCCGGTGACGACGCTCGGTGTCGCCCGATTGCACGTAGTTGGTCAGGCCATAGGGCGTGTCATTGGCCACCTCGACCGCCTCGGCCTCGGTCTCGAACTTCATGATCGACAGCACCGGGCCGAAGATCTCTTCGCGCGCAATGGTCATGTCCGGTGTCACGTCGGCGAACACGGTCGGGCGCACGTAAAAGCCCTTGTTGAACCCCTCCGGGCGACCAGGGCCGCCAGCGACCAGCCGCGCGCCTTCCTTGATGCCGGTTTCGATCAGCGCCTGGATCTTGCCGTATTGCACCGCGTTGACCACCGGGCCGATGTGCGGGCCATCTTCGGAGGGCGCGCCCACGGTGACCGACTTTGCCACTGCCGCGGCCTCTTCGACGACGCGGTCATAGATCGGTGCCTCGACCATCATGCGCGAGGGTGCGTTGCAGCTCTGGCCGCTGTTCTGCATCATGTGCCGCACGCCGCGCGTGACCGCCTTGTCGTCGGCATCGGCAAAGATCAGGTTGGCGCCCTTGCCGCCCAGTTCCAGATGCACGCGCTTGAGCGTTTCCGCCGCCGCGACAGAAATTGCCCGCCCGGCGCGGGTCGAGCCGGTGAAGCTGACCATGTCGACATCGACATGCGAGGACAGCTGCGTGCCCACGCCCACGCCATCGCCGTTCACAAGGTTGAACACGCCTTTCGGGAAGCCCGCCTCATCCATGAATTCGGCAAACAGCAGCGCCGACAGCGGCGATTCCTCGGACGGTTTCAGCACCATGGTGCACCCGGCAATGGCCGCCGCGCCAACCTTGAGCGTCACCTGATTCATCGGCCAGTTCCACGGCGTGATCAGCGCGCAGACGCCCACCGCCTCGTGGATCATCCGGGTGTCGGGATGGGCTTCGGAAAAGCTGGTCTCGAACTGGAAATCCTTGGCGGCGGCGATGAAATTGCCAAGGTGGTACAGCCCCGCCCCGACCTGACTGCTGCGCGACAGCGCGATCGGCGCGCCCATTTCCAGCGTCATCGCCTGCGCCATTTCCTCGGCGCGGCGCTGGTAGACGGCCAGCAGTTTCTCGACCAGCGCGATGCGCTCTGCCACCGGCGTCGCCATCCAGCCCGGCAGGGCGCGCTTGGCCGCCGCAACCGCCGCATCGGTATCCGCCTGATCGCCCAGCGAGATCACCGCGCAGGGATCTTCGCTCGCCGGGTCGATCACGTTATGGTCACGCGGGGCGGCCGGATCGACCCAGGCTCCGTCGATGTAGAACTGACGCTTCTCGATCATGTCGTCTCTCCGTAGTCTCGAATTTGATCATATTCTTGCATTGAGCGACACCTTGTCACTCTCCCCCGCCATCCGCAAGCCGGGGTCTTGCGCTTGTGATTTCCGAATGTATCTAAAGAAACAAGACCAAAGCCGACAGATTTCCACAGGAAAGGAAGACATCATGGCTCTGCGCATCAATGACGAGATCCCCAACCTTCACGTCACCACCGACCTTGGCGAGTACGACCTGCACGACTGGATCGGCGAGGACTGGGCGATCCTGTTTTCGCACCCCAAGGATTTCACCCCGGTCTGCACCACGGAATTCGGCGCCGTCGCGCAGCTTTCGGATGAATGGGCCAAGCGCGGCACCAAGGTGATGGGCATTTCCGTAGACGGTGTCAAAGAGCACAAGTCGTGGAAGAGCGACATCGAAAAGACCGCCGGGGCCAGCGCCGGTTTCCCGATCATCGCCGACGAGGGGCTCGAGGTCGCCAAGGCGCTCGACATGCTGCCCGCCGATGCCTACCTGCCCGATGGGCGCACCCCGGCAGACAGCGCCACCGTGCGGTCGGTCTTCATCGTCGCGCCCAACAAGAAGGTGCAGCTGATGATGACCTACCCGATGTCGGTGGGCCGCAACTTTGCCGAGGTGCTGCGGGCGCTCGACGCGCTGCAAAAAACCTATGGCGCGCCGCTGGCAACGCCTGCGAACTGGGAAAACGGCAAGGACGTGATCGTTGCCCTGTCGCTGGATGACGCCGCAGCCGCCGAGAAATACGGCGCGCTGGACATCAAGCTGCCCTACCTGCGCTACGCCAAAGACCCGGCCTGACACCGCCAGCGCAGCGATCAGACCTATCGGGCCTGCCGGAAACGGCAGGCCTTTTGCATGGCGTGGATTGGGCGCGTGGCAGCGTTGCAGACGGCGCCGCCAGATCCTTGCCGAGGCAAGCAAGATTCCCTTGCCTGAAACCCGCGCCGGGCCCATATGCGCGCCAAGCGCCAGACTGCGCCAAGCCAACGCGATTCCTTGCGAACGCATGCTGCAAAGCTCGAAGCTGCCTTCGTCTTTCGCCCATCCCGTTCAAGGATCTCCGCCTCGATGTTGTCTCATCGTATTGTTCTCGCTAGCCTTGTGGCCGCGTTTTGCGCAACTGGCGCCCATGCCGCAACGGTCGGTTTCCAGCTGACCGTGGCGACCACCGCCTCCAGCGGCGACCGGCCGCAATTCACCCTGATGAACATATCGGATGTCGAAACCATCACCGCCTTCACCTTTGCGATCAATGCGCCGGGGTACTGGTTCGATTACATCTACAACGAAACCGTGGTCAGCGGGTCGCTGACCGCCAGCCGCACCGTGGGGCAGAGCGTGGCGAACGAAACCTCGGGGACGACGTCGCTCGCCTACACCACCACAGGGTTCGACCCGACCGAAGCCTTCCGTTTCCGCGCCGAACTCGACGCCATCAACACCGCCGACAGCACGACGAATTTCCGCAGCGTGTTCTTCAACAACGGCGGCGCAGCGGTTCCGAACGCGACGGTATCTGTGTCTTTCAGTGACGGGCGCAACCTGTCGCTGACGCTGTCGGGCTCGGCGGGTCAGTCATCCTACATCTACTCCGCCGCGATCGACGACACGGCCAAAGTGCCGCTGCCCGCGACCCTGCCGCTGACGCTTGCCGGATGTGTCGGGCTTGGCCTGCTGGCGCGGCGCCGCAAGAGCTGATCGCACGCCAGAAAGCATACGGAAAATCCTGTCAAAAGACAGCGGACAATGCGCCTTCGGTATGTCCTGGCGAGTCTGAGCACGCGCCTCTGCGGCGCCCTTTGCCATCAAACGCCGGGCAAAGGGCGACCGCGCACGCTTAGTCTGACTGCATCGACTCGATGTATTGCACGAGGGCCGTGATCCTTCCGTGAACCATGGCCTGCATGTCGACATCATGGGGCACCGACGCGGCCCGATCGGCGGCGACTTGCCAGTAGCGCGGCCCCCAGACCGGCATCTCGCGGCTGCCATGCGGGTTGATCATGTTCTGGCCAGAGACCACGCGATACACCTCATCTGCCGGGTATATGCCGCTGTATTGGCTGGAAATCTGCGTCAGATCACTTGGCTGGGTGCTGAGCACCTCTGCCACTGGCCCATCGCCCATGCCGCCGGGGCCATGGCAGGAGGCGCAGTTCGCCATGTACTCGATCTCGCCGAGCTTCAACTGTGCCGCATCATCCAGAGCCAGCGCCTGCGGCGCGGCCAGTGTAAATGTCAGGGCGCCCATCAGCGCAGCTATCGGGGCGTTTGCAATCGTCATCTTCATTGGAATTCAGTCCTCCCTTGGGTGTCGTCGATCGTTCTTCGCTGCGCCCTATCCTGAGCGCTTGGACAAAGAGCTTATCGCGACTTCGCAAAAAGACATACCCCTTGGCTGCCTGTCTCGCCCGAGGCGGCTGTGGGCGCGAGGCGCGGGGATGGGCGCACCCCTCCCTGACAGCAACTGTGAACTGCGACCGGCGGCGTCCTTACACATCGAACCGGTACACCCCGCCGCGCCCCCGCGCGAGGCTGTGGCGTTCGATCATGCGCCGGGTGTGCGGTTTGCCCTCGCCCCGGTGCAGCCCGAGCAAGCGCTCGTAGGTGCCATGATCGGCCATGGTGCGCCGGGTGTTGTGGCGAATGTATTCGACCCATGTCGGCACGTGATAGGTTTCCTGCCAGATCCGCGGGTTTTCCAGATCGCGCATCAGCACCCAGTTCTGCGCCCCGTCGCGAATGCGGATGCGGCGGCGCTCGGCCATGACCTCGAGGAATTCCGGCACATCCGCCGGGGCGATCTCGAATTCGGTGATCGCCACCACCGGCCCGCTGCGCGGCTGCACATCCAGCTGCAACATCGGCTCGCGGAACAGCCCCAGCGGCGACAGGTCAAGATTGCCGTATTCCGGCAGCCCCCGCCGCAGCCCGACCAGCGCCGCGAGCGCGAGCGTCACCGCCGCGCCGCACAGCGCCACCCACAGCGACTGCCCGTCCGAGACCGCGCCCCACAGCCAGCTGCCCAGCGCCATGCCGCCGAAACTGGCCGACTGGTACAGCGCGATGGCGCGCCCCACCACCCAGCGCGGCGTCGACAGCTGCACCGTCACGTTGAACAGCGACAGCGCGATCACCCATGCCGCGCCGCTGAACAACAGCGCCGGAAGGCACAGCCAGATCACCGGCGCAAAAGCCAGCACCAGCGTCGATGCCGCCCCGACCACTGCGGCCAGCCGGCAGATATGCTCGTTGTCCATCGCCGCCCGAAGCCGCGCATTGAAGACCGCACCAAAAATGGCGCCCACCCCGAAACAGCCCAGCAGCACGCCATAGGTGGTGGCATCGCCCTTCAGCCGCTCATGCGCGATGACCGGCAGCAGTGACAACACCGCCACCGCCCCCAGCCCGAACAGGAACGCCCGCCCCATCACGTTCACAAGGTTCGGAGACATCGCCACGTAGCGCAGCCCCGACTGGATCGCGAGACTCAGCGGCTCGCGCGGCAAGGCGTTGTCCGGCACCGGCGCCTTCCACAGCCACAGCGCAACGATCATCGCCACATAGCTGACCGCGTTCAGGGCAAAGGCCGCCGCCGCCCCCGCCGCCGCCACGATGATGCCGCCAATGGCAGGCCCCACGGAGCGCATGGCGTTGAACGCCATGGAATTGAGCGCCACCGCCGCCGGCAGATCCGAGCGCGGCACGATGTCTCCCATCGACGCCTGCCATGACGGGTTGAAGAAGGTCGATCCGGTGCCGATCATGAAGGTCAGCCCGATCAGCAGCCACGGCGTCATCAGCCCGCCCCACGCCAGCAGCGTCAGCAGCGTTGCCGAGGCCATCATGAACAGCTGCGCCCCGATCATCACCTTGCGCCGATCATGGCTGTCGGCCAGCGTGCCCGCGAACACCGCAAACAGCATCGTCGGCACCGTCACGCTGGCCTGCACCAAGCCGACCATCGCGTCCGAGTCCGAGATCTGCGTCATCATCCAGCCCGCGCCGACCGATTGCACAAGCGTGCCAAGGTTGGATACCAGCGACGCCCCCCAGCGGTTGCGAAACGCCGGAATGCGCAGGACGGACAGAGGGTTGGAAACGGGTTCGGGCATGACAGGATCCGGAATGCTGGCTACCGCCGGACCGCGGGCCTCGCGGCAAACTGGCACAGCCATGCCCGGCGTCAACCCTTGACCGTACCGGGCGCGTCAAGAGCGGGTAGCGGGCTTGCTTGTCACTACGAGGGGCGCGGCCGACCAGCGCAGGCAACGCGGGCGAAGGCTCTGCCTCAGCGGCCTACCGACACAGCCCCGTTCGGCAGGTCAAGGCCCCTGCCCCGCAGCCATGAAAAAAGGGCCGGTGCGCGTGGCACCGGCCCCTGTCATGCAGCCCCGAAGATCAGAGCGTCGGATAGATCGGGAAGCGCTTGAGGAACGCCTGCACCTCGGCCTTCACCTTGGCCTCGACCTCGGCGTTGCCATCCTCGCCATTGGCGGCAAGCCCATCGACCACTTCGATGATCCAGTCGGCGACCTGACGGAAATCATCCTCGCCAAAGCCGCGCGTGGTGCCGGCGGGCGAACCCAGACGGATGCCGCTGGTGACCATCGGCTTTTCCGGGTCGAACGGCACGCCGTTCTTGTTGCAGGTGATATGGGCGCGGCCCAGTGCCTTTTCGGTGGCGTTGCCCTTGACGCCCTTGGGGCGCAGGTCGACCAGCACCACATGGGTGTCGGTGCCGTGGGTCACGGTATCAAGGCCGCCCTTGATCAGCTGATCGGACAGCGCCTGCGCGTTCTTGATCACCTGCTTGGCATAGGTCTTGAACGACGGCTGCAGCGCCTCGCCAAAGGCCACGGCCTTGCCGGCGATGACATGCATCAGCGGGCCACCCTGAATGCCGGGGAAGATCGCCGAGTTCACTTTCTTGGCGATGGTCTCGTCATTGGTCAGGATCATGCCGCCGCGCGGGCCGCGCAGGGTCTTGTGGGTGGTGGTGGTTGCCACATGCGCATGCGGGAAGGGCGACGGATGCTCGCCGCCCGCCACGAGGCCAGCGAAATGCGCCATGTCGACCATCAGGTAGGCGCCGACGCTGTCGGCGATCTCGCGCATCCGGGCGAAATCGATCTGGCGCGGAATGGCAGAGCCGCCCGCCACGATCAGCTTGGGCTTGTGCTCGGTGGCAAGCTCTTGCACCTGATCGTAGTCCAGCAGGTTGTCCTGCTGACGCACGCCGTACTGGATGGCGTTGAACCACTTGCCCGACTGGTTGGGCTTGGCGCCGTGGGTCAGGTGCCCGCCCGCGTCGAGGCTCATGCCAAGGATGGTGTCGCCCGGCTGGATCAGCGCCTGAAACACGCCCTGGTTCGCCTGGCTGCCCGAGTTCGGCTGCACATTGGCGAACTCGCAGCCGAACAGCTGCTTGGCGCGATCAATGGCGAGGTTTTCCGCCACGTCCACCCAATCGCAGCCGCCGTAGTAACGCTTGCCCGGGTAGCCTTCGGCATATTTGTTGGTCATCACCGAGCCCTGCGCCTGCATCACGGCGCGGGAGACGATGTTCTCGGAGGCGATCAGCTCGATCTCGTCGCGCTGGCGACCGAGTTCACCGGTGATCGAGGCAAAAAGCTCGGCGTCACGTTCGGCAAGCTCCTGAGTGAAGAAGCCGTCATCGCGGTGCGGTGCGTTCATGGGCGTGGTCTCCCGGGTGTCAAGGATTCGTCATGTGGCGCCTACCTAAAGGAAAGCGCCCCCCGCGCAAAGGGATCAAAGCGGCATTTGCGCAGTAGAGGAACGACGTCTCTGGAAGCTTGGGGAAACTTGTGATTGTTTCGGACCCAAGGCCGCGCGAAGGGAAACACATGCCGCTGAAGATCGCCTTTTGCGCGTCCAACGCGCCCATCGCGCAGGCAGCCCTTGCCGGGCTGACCCGCCGCTATGGCAACCACGCCGAGGCTGGCTCGGATGTGATCGTCGCCCTGGGCGGCGACGGTTTCATGCTGCACACGCTGCACCGCACGCAGGAACTGGCGGTGCCGGTCTATGGCATGAACCGGGGCACGGTGGGGTTCCTGATGAATGCCTATTCCGAACATGCGCTGAAGGAACGGCTGACCTCGGCCGAGGAAGCGGTGATCAACCCGCTGTCGATGCGCGCCCACCGCGCGGACGGCTCGATCCACGAGGCGCTGGCGATCAACGAGGTGTCCCTGCTGCGCGGCGGCCCGCAGGCGGCACGGCTGGCGATCCATGTTGATGGCAAGCTGCGCCTGCCCGAACTGGTCTGCGACGGCGCGCTGCTGGCAACGCCGGCGGGATCGACTGCGTACAATTATTCGGCGCATGGGCCGATCCTGCCGATCGGTGCCGATGTGCTGGCGCTGACCGCCGTCGCCGCCTTCCGCCCCCGGCGCTGGCGCGGCGCGCTGCTGCCCAAGGGCGCCGAGGTCACCTTCGAAGTGCTCGAACCCGAAAAGCGCCCGGTGATGGCCGAAGCCGACAGCCAGTCGGTGCGCGACGTGCTGCGGGTGCATATCCGCTCGGAACCCAGCGTGACGCACCGGGTGATGTTCGATCCCGGACATGGGCTCGAGGAACGGCTGATCCGCGAACAATTCGTCTGAGCCGCGCGGAACCTTTCCTTTGGCGCGCGGGTTGTCATGTCGAACCCCGCGACGAGGCGGGCCAAGACTGCCAGAGAAAGGAACCTCCGATGAATTGGGATGTAATCCAAGGCAAATGGAAACAGCTGAAGGGCGATGCACAGATCCAGTGGGGCAAGCTCACCGACGATGATCTCGACCGCACCGAGGGCAATCGCGAAAAGCTTGTCGGCGTCATTCAGGAGCGCTATGGCATCGCCAAGGACGACGCCGAAAGGCAGGTCGACTCCTTCTATAACAACCACGCCACCTGACCCTGAACAGGGCCTGTCGTAAGCGGGCAAAGGCACGTACGGACCCCGGGTTTCCCTCCCCGGGGTCTTCTCATTTGCAGCGGGGCGCAAAGTCCCCTTCTCCCCTTGGCTGCGTGCTTGCTGTCAATCCGGGAAAAATTGTCGCGAAGCAGAGATACAATCTACGTGCAGGGCGCCCGCTGGGCGAGCTTTCTGTATCTGCTGGGTCTCATGGATTTCCTGCTCAACGGCGATAAGCCCGGTCGCACGACCATCCTACTCGCCCACAGAGTCGGCGCTGCGATGACACCACGTTCGAGGACGCTACCCGCTACCGTTTGGATCGCGGTATCGCTGAACGTGCATTGGCGATCATGTCATCTCGGGATCAAGCCAACCTCGCACACGCGCAAGCACGAACTGCCGGTCAAGGTATCGCCAACGATCCGCGCTGCCTCAGGCTGTCTGTGTAAAACGACCAGTACGTGGTCTTCTATGCCGTGGGGGACCAACGGCTCATACCTCCCAGCTATCATGCTGGAATTACACAATGACTCCCTGACGGGATTTGGGCGACAAAGCCGTTTGTGACACCTTCTGAGCTATAGTCGCGTTCCGTTTTGAAGCGTGGCGGGTCAACAGGATGACTCCCAACGTTCTTGCGACAGCCGTTCTGGCGTTGGGTGCCTTTGCACTACCCGTCATCAGCAGACCGGTCGGGGCGACGACTTTCCACAATTCACTCAGCAGAAACACTCACACCGCAAACACCGTTGCCAGCACGGCGGCATCGCTGGCCGGGCTTGATACGGTCCTCCCGCATCGGGCCGGCAGTGGCAGCGCAGAGCTGATCGGTTTTGTCGCGAACGGCAGTCGGCGCAACACCCAATGGAATGTAGCCAACCGGGCCCTGAACACCGCGAATCTGCTGGATGCGGATCCCGGGCCGCATGCCTGAATGGAATCGCCTGTCACCTTCACTGCTGCCGACCGGCCAATCCACTGCCCCGGCTCGACCGGGAAGAACAGACAGGGCGGCCCCTGCTCGCGTTATTAAAGGCGCAGAAGCGCGCTCGCGGGCCTCGTCGCAACAACCCACCTTGACCGACGCCCTATTCCACCGCATATCCCCAAAATCATGACCGAGCTTTCGCACATCCGCAACTTCTCCATCGTCGCCCATATCGACCACGGGAAATCCACCCTGGCCGACCGGCTGATTCAGTCCACCAACACCGTCACCCAGCGGGAGATGAAGGAGCAAATGCTCGATGCGATGGATATCGAGCGCGAACGTGGCATCACCATCAAGGCCAACACCGTGCGCATCGAATACATCGCGCAGGATGGCGAGACCTATGTGCTCAACCTGATCGACACGCCCGGGCACGTCGATTTCGCCTATGAGGTCAGCCGTTCGATGCGCGCCGTCGAAGGTTCGCTTCTGGTGGTCGACAGCACGCAAGGCGTCGAGGCGCAGACCCTCGCCAACGTCTATCAGGCCATCGACGCCGATCACGAGATCGTCCCGGTGCTCAACAAGATCGACCTGCCCGCCTCGGAGCCCGAGCGCGTCAAGGAACAGATCGAGGATGTCATCGGCATCGACGCCTCCGAGGCGCTGCTGGTGTCGGCCAAGTCGGGCATCGGCATTGCCGAAACGCTGGAAGCGATCGTGAAGCGCCTGCCCGCCCCCAAGGGCGATCGCAACGCGCCGCTCAAGGCGATGCTGGTCGATTCGTGGTACGACGCCTATCTCGGCGTGGTCGTGCTGGTGCGCATCATGGATGGCGTGCTGAAAAAGGGCGACAACATCAAAATGATGCAGACCGGGGCGAAATACCCGGTGGACCGCATCGGCGTCTTCCGCCCCGCGATGCAGACGGTCGACACGCTGGAACCGGGCGAGATCGGCTTTCTGACCGCCCAGATCAAGCAGGTGCGCGACACCAAGGTCGGCGACACCATCACGCACGAGAAAAAGGGCTGCGAAAAGCCCCTGCCCGGCTTCAAACCGTCGATCCCGGTGGTGTTCTGCGGGCTGTTCCCAGTGGATTCGGCCGAATTCGAAGACCTGCGCGATGCCATCGAAAAGCTGGCGCTGAACGATGCGTCCTTCAGCTACGAGATGGAAACCTCGGCGGCGCTTGGCTTTGGCTTCCGTTGCGGTTTTCTCGGGCTGCTGCATCTTGAGGTGATCCGCGACCGGCTCGAACGCGAATACGATATCGAGCTGATCACCACCGCGCCCTCGGTGGTCTATCATCTGTACATGAAGGACGGCGAAAAGATCGACCTTCACAACCCCGCCGACATGCCCGACATGACCAAGGTCGACCGCATCGAAGAGCCGCGCATCAAGGCGACGATCCTTGTGCCTGACGATTACCTTGGCGACGTGCTGAAGCTGTGTCAGGACCGGCGGGGCATCCAGCTGGATCTGACCTATGCCGGGCCGCGCGCCATGGTGGTCTATGATCTGCCGCTCAACGAAGTGGTGTTCGATTTCTACGACCGGCTGAAATCGGTGACCAAGGGCTATGCGTCTTTCGACTACCACCTCGAGGGGTATCGCGAGGATGCGCTGGTCAAGATGTCGATCCTCGTCAATGACGAGCCGGTGGATGCGCTGTCGATGATGGTGCACCGCGACCGCGCCGAAATGCGCGGCCGGGCGATGTGCGAAAAGCTCAAGGACCTGATCCCGCGCCACATGTTCAAGATCCCGATTCAGGCGGCGATCGGCGGCAAGGTCATCGCCCGCGAGACCCTGAGCGCGCTGCGCAAGGACGTGACGGCGAAATGCTACGGCGGCGACGCCACGCGCAAGAAGAAGCTGCTGGAAAAGCAGAAGGCCGGCAAGAAGAAGATGCGCCAGTTCGGCAAGGTCGAGATCCCGCAGGAAGCGTTCATCTCGGCGCTGAAAATGGACAACTGATCGCAAAAGGGCACCCCACGGGGTGCCCTTTTCAGGTCCGGCGCAAAGCTTGCGTTGCATGAACACGGCGGCGCTTTGCCGATGACTGCGCGGCGCGACAACCCCGCCCCTCTGATCGCTTGAATGTTGCTTGCAGACTCGGCGGCGTCGGTGTTGCTGCACGGTGTCTGGACACAGGATGTGGCACGATGAGCACTCAACACTGGATGACACTTGGCGTGGCGCTGACCGCCTGCCTTTCGGCGCAGGGCGCCTTGGCCGAGGTCTGCGATTACCGCCCGAGCAAACTGATCGAGGGCAGCGGCGCGCGGCAGGCGGTCAGCGGCGGCGCGACGGGCGTTTATACGCTGGTCAATTCCAAGACCGGCGCAACGCTGCTGGGATCAGCGCTTGGCAGCGCCACGGCGGCGGGAACCAGCGGGCTGGCGGGCGCGGCGGCGACGCTGGCGAACCCACTGGTCTGGGTGCCTGCGCTGGTCGTCGGGGTCGGCGGCGGCGGTTACGAGGCGCTGTGCGCCTTTGTCGTCGATGAGCGTATCACCGATTTCGACGAGGTTCTGGCGGTGATGCGCGCCTTCCGATCCGGGGCCGACCCGGAGTATTTCCAGCTTTTCGATGCACAGGTGAAACCGGCCATTTCGATCCGCGGCGCGGACAATGTCTGGACGGATTACGCGGTCGAGGATCTTTACATCGTCGAAGGCGTGCTCAAGCAGCGCAAGTCGGGGCGCGACGAGACGCTGGGCAAGGTGGTCTATGTGCCGGGCTCTCAGACGGTGCCCGACGATGCGGTCCTGCCGCAAACCCCGCCCGACACCTCGCCGACGGATTGACCACGGGCGCCCCGATGCGGGACGCCCGAATTGAGTTATTCCGTCGCGGTGGGCGGCGTCTGCGGCGCACGGGTCTGGACCATGGCCATCAACCGCTCGTTCAGCGCCGGATCGGCTTGCGCGGCGGCGCTGATCTCGTTGTAGGTCTCAACGTCCATGCCCTCGGTCGCCTCGACGGCGGTGACCATCTCGTCCTGTGCCCGCATCACCAGCGCCTGCTTGTCTTCGGCCTCGGGGGTGGCCTCGATGCGGGCGGCATACTCCTGCTGCACCGCCTGCACCGACAGGGCCGCATCGACAAAGGATGTCAGCTCGGTTTCGCTGAAGCCGGCTTCAGGGGCGACCGGCGCCGGGGACTGGGCGGGGGCCTGCGGGCTGTCAACGCTCTGGGCCATCACCGGGGCCACGGGGGCCACCACGAGCGCAAGGATCACGGCGGATTTCGTCAGGGTTCCATTGAGTGTCATGTTGTCTCCGAGTGGTTGTCGGGCGGGACCATCCCCGCGCCTTCTGTCCTCAGCTAGACACCGGCTGCGGCGCTTTCAAAGCCCCGCGCCGCCCCGGCCCCGCCACCGGCAAGGCACTGCCGGAACCGGCGCCAATCGGTGGCGGTGCGCCGCGCAACCAGCCTGACGTCGCGACAGGGCCCCTTGATCCGCCTCATATCCGACGGGTTGCACCGCCCCTGCATCGGCGAAACAGATGGCATGGGCACGGCCTCTGCCCCGGCCAACTCGTGCAACCGGCACCGCACCTGCCACCACGCAACGACAGCACGATGTTGTGACCCGGATCAGGAGGTAATCGGCTCGCGAAGCGCTATATACCCATCCGATGCCCGCCTGCATTGGCCTGCGGGTTACCCAAATGAATCAATGGAGTAGTCGACAATGACTCTGAAGCCGCTTTTCCTCCTCCCTTTCCTTGCCGCCACGCCCGCTCTGGCAGGCTCTCTGGCCCCCACGCCGGTCGAAACCCAGCCCGTCGTGGACATGACGCCCGCCCCCGCGCCGGTTGATTACAACTGGTCCGGCAGCTCGGTCGGCCTCCAGCTTGGCTCGGGCGCCGCCGATGACGAGGGCGGTTTTGTCTCTGGCGTGCGCGCGGGATATGACGTGGACTTTGGCGACTGGGTCGGTGGTGGCCTGATCGACTACAAGCACTCCAACATGGAAATCGGTCGCGACACCGAGCTGCACAGCATGACCCGCGTCGGCGGTCGGCTTGGCTATGATACGGGCCGCACGCTCTGGTACGGCAACGGTGGCTATGCCCATGGCACCCTCACCGGCGGCGATTACAAGGCCAGCTCGTCGGGCGGCTATTTCGTCGGCCTCGGCGCCGAAACCTTCATCACCCCGAACGTGACCCTGAACAGCGAAGTCTCGTACAGCGAATTCAACGACTTCGAGGGCAGCACCCCCGGGATCGGCGCCACCGTCGCAACGATTGGCGTGAACTACCGCTTCTGATCCATCGCAAAGCCCCTGCAAACGCCCGAAGCATCGCTTCGGGCGTTTTTGTTGCGCGATGTCATCAGCCCGTTACACTTGCCTGTATGCGCATCGCCCTGCTGATTCCCTTTCTGACCCCGATGCCCGCGCTCGCGGCCTCGCCCATCGCAGAGGTGCTCTGCGAGCCCAGCCAGCGCATGAGCGAACGGCTAAGCCTGCGCAGCGGCGCGACCAAGGCCTCATCCGGGCTGCGAAATCCCGAAGAGATCATGGAGTTATGGCTCGACCCGGCCGGTGACTGGACCATGGTCATCGCCTATGCCTCGGGCACCTCCTGCATCGTTGCCATGGGTGAGGCCTGGTTCGACCTGCCGCGCGATCCGGCCTGACCGGCAACGCTCGGGGCTTTCCCCTGCCCGCCTGCTCTGCCATACTGACCGGCACCCAACGATAGCAGAAAACGAGCAGCAAGCATGGCCGATGACCTTCTCGCCGGAACCGAAGCCGCGACCTATGACGCGTCCTCCATCGAGGTGCTCGAAGGTCTGGAACCGGTGCGCAAACGCCCCGGCATGTATATCGGCGGCACCGACGAGCGGGCGCTGCATCACCTCGTGGCCGAAGTGCTCGACAATTCGATGGACGAGGCGGTCGCCGGCCATGCCAACCGCATCGAAGTCGAATTGCACGCCGATTATTCGGTGACGATCCGCGACAATGGCCGCGGCATTCCAATCGATCCGCATCCGAAATTCCCCGGCAAGAGCGCGCTCGAGGTCATCCTGTGCACCCTGCACGCTGGCGGCAAGTTCTCGGGCGATGCTTATGAAACCTCGGGCGGCCTGCATGGCGTCGGCGCCTCGGTGGTCAACGCGCTGAGCGATTCCATGGTGGTGCAGGTGGCGCGCAACAAAGAGCTGTTCGAGCAGCGCTTTGCCCGCGGCATCCCGCAGGGCCCGGTGGCCAAGGTTGGCGCCGCCCCCAACCGGCGCGGCACCACGGTCACCTTTCACGCTGACGAGCAGATCTTTCACGCCCACCGCTTCAAGCCCGCGCGCATGTTCAAGATGGTGCGCTCCAAGGCCTATCTGTTCAGCGGCGTCGAGATCCGCTGGAAATCCGCCATCGACGACAAGGAAACCCCACTCGAGGCGACCTTCCACTTCCCCGGCGGCCTTGCGGATTACCTGACCGAAACCCTGAGCGGCGCCTCGACCTATGCCGAGCGCCCCTTTGCCGGAACCGTGGATTTCAAAGAGAAATTCCAGACCCCCGGCAAGGTGGAATGGGCGATCAACTGGACCCCGTCGCGCGATGGCTTCATCCAGAGCTACTGTAACACCGTGCCCACCCCCGAGGGCGGCACCCACGAGGCCGGGTTCTGGGCCGCGATCCTCAAGGGCGTGCGCGCTTACGGCGAGCTGATCAACAACAAGAAGGCGTCAAACATCACCCGCGAGGACCTGATCACCGGCGGCTGCGCGCTGGTGTCCTGTTTCATCCGCGAGCCGGAGTTCGTCGGCCAGACCAAGGACCGCCTTGCCACCACCGAGGCGCAGCGCCTTGTCGAAGGCGCGGTGCGCGATCACTTCGACAACTGGCTGGCGTCTGATACCAAATCCGCCGGGGCGATCCTCGATTTCCTCGTGCTGCGTTCCGAAGAACGCCTGCGGCGGCGTCAGGAAAAGGAAACCGCGCGCAAATCGGCGACGAAAAAGCTGCGGCTGCCGGGCAAGCTGACCGATTGTTCGGCCAAATCGCGCGAGGGCACCGAGCTGTTCATCGTCGAGGGCGACTCGGCGGGCGGCTCTGCCAAGGGCGCGCGCTTCCGCGAGACGCAGGCGCTGCTGCCGCTCAAGGGCAAGATCCTCAACGTGCTGGGGGCGGCGTCAAACAAGCTGACCTCGAACGCCGAGATCCGCGATCTGTGCGAGGCGCTTGGCGTCGGGCTGGGCACGAAGTTCAACCTCGATGATCTGCGCTATGAAAAGATCATCATCATGACCGACGCCGACGTCGACGGCGCGCATATTGCGGCGCTGCTGATGACCTTCTTCTATACCCAGATGCGCCCGCTGATCGACCACGGTCATCTCTACATGGCCTGCCCGCCGCTCTACCGCCTGACGCAGGGCGCCAAGCGGGTCTACGTCGCCGATGACGCCGAGAAAGAGGCGATGCTGACCAAGGGCCTTGGCGGCAAGGGCAAGATCGACGTGCAGCGCTTCAAGGGTCTGGGCGAGATGGACGCGAAGGACCTGAAGGAAACCACCATGGACCCGGCGACGCGCAAGCTCATCCGCGTGACCATCGACGAGGACGAGCCCGGCGAAACCGGCGATCTGGTCGAGCGCCTGATGGGCAAGAAACCCGAGCTGCGCTTCCAGTACATCCAAGAAAACGCGCGGTTCGTGGAGGAGTTGGATGTGTGAGCAAGAAGGATAGACTGGCCAAAGTTGGCATTAAAGCTACGAAGATCTATCTTATTGTACTTGTGACCCTCATCCCCGCTCTAGCAACTATTGGCCTGTTAAAAATCGAACCGATTGGCCTAAATGAGCTAGGCGACTTCTTGGCCGGGGCATTCGGTCCACTCGCTATTTTCTGGCTTATTCTCGGCTTTTTTCAGCAAGGCGAAGAGCTTAGAAACAGCGTTGCCACGTTAGAACTGCAAGCTAAAGAACTTGCCAATTCGGTCGAACAACAACGGGAGCTTGTTCTTGCGAACCGCGAAGCGCTTGATCATGAGAAAGCTTTGGCGCAATCCTCGGAAATCTATAGGAAGAACAATTTGCAGCCCAAGTTTTTTCCGACATTCTCTAGCTGGATGTCTACGGGGAATAAGTTCGCTTACATTATAATTATTGAAAATGCCGGTGGTCCTGCTGCAAATGTCGAGTATGATGTTCAAGCCTGCACAGATAACTGTTTGATTTTATCTGGCCGCGCAACTATGCACAAAAATGGCGAGCGCATTGAAAACAGATCATCCGCAAAGATACCAAAAATTGCGAGCGATTTACTTCTTAGGATCAGCTACAAAGACTCCGAAGGAGACGACTTCCTATCTGCGTTTTGTATACAGCTTTTAGAAGATGACCGATTTTCAGTTTCTCCTCTTTCGACAATCCCCCGCCCGTCGGAGTAGCGCACAGTCATTGGGACGTCACCCCGGTTTTAAAATCTCCCGAGATGGCGCGACGTCTTCACCTTGATACCGCACTTGGGCTAAGGCTAAACCTCTCGATATGGCTCAGCCCATTTCCCAACTCCCCCCTCCTTGGCTCACCTTCCCCCTCGGCGCCCCGCACCGCGTTCTCAGCTTTGCGCCGCATAACGGCGGCTTTTGCGATGCGAAAAGAATCCTCTGGCGTGAGGTGCGCAATGCCGATCTGACGCCCGAGCTGGATGCGCTCGCATGGCTGCGCGAAGAGCTGACGGCCATCGGGGCGCAGGATGAGGTGTGTTTTCTCACCTCGCGCAAGCTCTCGGCCCATGTGCGCCGCAAGGCAACGGTCGAAGACACCATCGCCACCGCCATGGTCACCGCCGGGCTTAGCAATGCCGAGCGCATCGGCACCCGCCTGCCGCGAACGTGGAAGGATTGGGGCACCATCAACATCGCCCTGCGTCTCAGCCAGCCGCTGTCAGACATTGCCCTGATCGAAGCGCTCAGCCTTGTCGCCGAGGCGCGCACCGCCGCCGTGCTCGATGCGGGCGTGGAGCTGCCAACCGGGCGGGCCACCGGCACGGGCACCGATTGCATCGCCGTCGCCGCCCCGCCCGGAGAACACGCCTTTGTCGGCAAGCACACCGCCGCCAGAGAGGCGCTTGGCCGTGCGGTTTATGACGCCACCGCCGAGGCGGTGCGCCACTGGCTGCTCGAGAGCGAGGCGTGGTAGGCAAAAACCGCTCACGTTCGCGTCAGCACGGCACAGAAGCGATGCGCGCAGCGGGCCGGGCCGGTTAGCCTTGGCCAAGCAGCCCGGAGATCGACCATGCGCCTTGCCTTTGTCCTCGCCCTTGCCCTTGCCCTTCTGACCAGTGCCGTTCTGTCCAGCGCCGCGCAGGCGCAGGACACCGACCTTGAACTGGTGTTGCTGGCCGATGCTTCCGGCTCGATCACCCAGAACGAGCTGATGTTCCAGCGCGAAGGCTATGCGCAAGCGATGCAGGATCCCGAAGTGCTGGGCGCCATCTCCAGAACCGCCTATGGCGAGATCGCCGTGACCTATGTGGAATGGGCCGCCAATCAAGGTCAGGTTGTGACATGGATGCGCATCCGGGGCCCCGAGGATGCCGCAAGCTTTGCCGCGCAATTGCTCGACAGCCCGCGCATGGCCTTTGGACGCAATGCCATCGGCCACGCGCTGCTGACCGGCAAGGCGCTGATCGAGCGCAATGACATCGACGGCTGGCGCAAGGTCATCGATTTCTCGGGTGACAGCATCGGCAATTTCAGCGGCCCTGGCATCGAAGAGGCCCGCGACGAGGTGCTTGCCAGCGGCATCACCATCAACGCCCTGCCGATCCTGCGCGAAGGCAGTCTCGATTCCAACCTTGCGCAGATCTACGAGGATCGCATCATCGGCGGCATGGGAGCCTTTGTCGTCACCGCCTCGAGCCGCGAGCATTTCGCCGAGGCGGTGAAACGCAAGCTGATCCTCGAAATCTCGGGAACGATGCCGACCACCGATGTCGTCACGCTGCGGTGACTTGCACACCGGCGGCGGGCAGGCTTTGCTGCGCGGATGCGACTGATCCTTCTTGCCCTGCTGTTCCTTGCGGCCTGCGGCCGCACCCTGACGCCGAACGAAACCGCATTTCTGAACGCCATTCAGGGCGACAGGCTCGACACCTCGCGAATGCGGTTTCACGACGGGCTGGCGCTGGGATCGGTGACCTATCAGCGGCCCATCCGCCCGCGCCTGACCTGCATGGAACGGATCTGGCCCCCCTCGCAGGGCGAAACCGTGACGGTTTCTCCCGGCGCGATGACGGTGTTCCAGCGGGTGTTTTATCGCAAGGATCTGTATCGGCGCGATTTTATGCCCGACTATCCGAAACGGATCGACCTGCTGGATGCCATGCTGCTGGCACATGAGGCGACGCACGTCTGGCAATGGCAAAACCGGAAACGCACCGGCTACACCCCGCTGAAGGCAATGACCGAACATGGCCAATCCCGCGATCCCTACCTGTTCGACCCGGGCGAGATGTCGCGTTTTCTCGATCACGGCTACGAGCAGCAGGGCGCCATCGTCGAGGAATACGTCTGCTGCCACGTGCTTGACCCGGGCGCGCCGCGCACGCAGCGGCTGCGGGCGATGATCGGCGCGGAAATGCCGATTGCCCGGCTCGATGCGGCGCTCGACGCCCCCGAGGTGGTCGTACCCTGGCGCGGCATCCAGCGCGACGGCATCTGCCGCTAGGTCACTCTTCGATGCGCTGAAGCTCGTAGAGATAGGCCACAAGATCGATCACCGCGCGCGAGGCCAGCAGCGGCTGGCCGGAAGGTGTCTTGATCGGAACGTCGAAGGCGCGCTCGAAATAATCGCCATAAACCGGCATCGGCGAGCCGTGGCTGACCAGCGGATCGCGCCCGTCGATGCGCATCACAACCCGCTCCATCGGGAACACTCCGCCGTTGCGGATCAACAGTTCCGTCAGGTTGACCGGCTTGATGACCATCGCCCCGGCCATCGGGCCTTCGCCGCGCCCCTCAAGCCCGTGGCAGGTGGCGCAATGACGCTGATACAGCGCCCGACCAATATCGGCGTCCTGCGCGGTGGCAACAGACGCCGTGACGCCAAGCACCACCGCAAGCATGAAACGGTACAGCATGATTTCCTCCCGAAGCTTTGAGAGAGCATGGCGCGAGGACTCGCCTTGCGCCTTGATCCCTGTCATCCGGAGCCAAAAAAGTAGCCGGGGCCACGCGGACCCCGGCACACTTGTCACCAAAAGACAGACGACCGTCTGCCCTACTCGTTACCCTGTGGTCCTTGCCGACGGATCGACAATGATGGCGCGTTGAGACAAATAAAGACGATCCCGAGCGGCCCGCGCAGCCTTGGCAAAAACAACCTCCAGTTGCGCCGGAAGGTCTCGTCACCGAGACCTTTTTGCTCTTTCGAGTGAATCGTCCGCTCCTCCTCCGAATACAGCTTGAGCTTCAAGCTGCTTCACGTCAACCTTTGGTCGTGCGCTGTATAATTATATGCGGCTTTTAACTGTGTGCGATATTATTCTGATTGCAGAGTCCAGATAGTATCATGTTTTCTTATGACGGGAGCAAAGCCATGCGCGACCCCGCTGCGACCATTCGAATAGAACTTCTTGGAAAATTTCGTATAACCTGCGCCGACGGGCAGGAATTGACCCTGACCGGCGCAAAAAATCAGGGCATCATCGCGATGCTTGCCCTTGCCCCGGATCAACGCCGTTCGCGCCGCTGGCTGGCGCGCCACCTGTGGAGCACCTTCCGGGACGAACAGGCCTCGGCCAACCTGCGCCAGGCGCTGCGCAAGCTGCGAAAGATGCTTGGCCCCTGCACCGGCATTCTTCTATGCGACGGCGAAGAGCTGGGGCTGGATTCCTCACGCGTGACGGTCGATCTGTTCGACGCCGCGCAGCCGAACGGGTCTGGAATGGAACTGCTGCCGGGGCTCGAACCGCGCGATCCGGCGTTCTCGGCATGGCTGCAGCAGGAACGCGCCACATGGCGCGATCGCGGCCTACTTGCGGTACGGCAGTCAGAGCGCGGCGTTGCCATCCGCTGCGTGTTCGATCAGTCGACCGCGCCGAGCGACAGGCTGCTTGCCGAATATACCGCCGACGGAATCGCAGCCAGCATCATCGAACAGGTGCGCGCCTGGCGACAGGCCGACACCGGCAGTGTCGGCAAACCGCTACCAGATTGCGATGTGCTGCTGTCGTGCAATCTGTCGCGTGCCGATTATACCCGCGCGGCCTTTGTGCGGGCGATAGACCTGCGCACCGGTGAGATCCTCCTGAGCGAAACCCATCCGCTAAGCGACGACGACCAGTTGCGGCAAGCCACGCCCGAGCTGTCGCGTCTGATCTATCAAAGCGCCGAGCGCGTGCTGTCGCGGTTGCCGCAAGCGCTTGGCCTGAACCGGCCCGAAGCGCGGGCCACGGCATTGTCCCGGCTGGCGTTGAAGCGGCTTTTCGGCTTTGAGCGCGACGAGACGCGCAAGGCCTGTGCCTTGTTCGAAAAGGCGTACCGGCTGGATCACAGCGGCGTCTACCTCGCGTGGCACGGCATGGCCCGCCTGACCCAGCTGATCGAAAAACTCGAGCCCGACACCAAGGCTCTGCAAGAGCAGATCACCGAGCTGAGCCTGCAGGCCTTGCGCAGCGATGCGTCCAACCCGCTGGTTCAGGCACTGGTATCGAAGACGGTCTCGACAATTGGCGGCGATGTCAGCGGAGGAATGGATCTTGCGCGCTGCTCGGTGGCGGGCAACCCACATTCCCCCTACGCCTGGAAGGCGCTGGCAGAAGCACATATGGCCTGCGGCGATCCGGTGGCGGCGCTGTCGGCGTCATCCAATGCGCTTGAGATCGTGCGGTACTCGCCGTTCCGGCATTGGTGGGATATCAGCCATGCGCTGATCAATCTGTCCTGCGAGCGCTATGACGACGCCATCGCCGCAGCCGAAACGACGCTGAGGGGCAGCCCGAAATCGCGCCCCGCGCTGCGCAGCCTGATCGCCTTGTACACGCGCTGTGAACGGCTCGACGATGCGATGCATGCCGCCAAACGGCTTGGCGAGATCGAACCGGGCTTTACGCTCGAGCTGCTGGTCAACGATCCGGCCTACCCGGTGCCCGTACTGCGCGAAAAGGACTTGCTGACCCCGATCCGCGCGCTGCTTTAGGCCGCGCCGATGGCCCCGACCGTCAGCACGGGCGAAGCGTCGATGTCGCGCGCATCCAGCATGGCCGCGACCCGTTCCAGCGACGACAGAAGCTGCGCCTGCTCCCAGTCCTCGAGCCGCTCGAATTCGCGCACGAACCGTTGCTGCAGGGCGTCCGGCGCCTTTTCAAGCGCCGCCTCGCCCGCCGGCACCAGCATGACATTGATCTGCCTGCGGTCGGTTTCCGACTGGGCGCGGCGGACCATGCCATCCTTGACCAGCTTGTCGACCAGCCCGGTGACCGTGGCCTGACTGACGCCCATCTGCAGCGCCAGCGCCTTTGGCGTGGTGCGCCCGCCCTTCATCTGCACGATCTGCATCAGCCGCAGCTTTGCCGGGGTCACCCCGGCAGCGCTTGCAAGGTCGCGTTCGTAAAGCTCGGTTGCGCGCAAAATGCGCCTGAGGGCGATCAAACTGTCATCCGTTCTGTCCATTGGACCTGTTACCTTGCCATTGCCGGGCCTGAAGCGGGAAGGCTGCCTTGTGCCTGATGGCTCGGGATACTTCAAGTGGCTAAGCATCTGCTGAATATTTTACTCTCCTAAATATAATTTAATTGCAGAAACTTTCAATAGATTGTGGAATTTCCACCCAATATTGCCATAAAAATAAGGGCCAATGCGGGATTTCGCCTAAAAATGCTTAGGTGGTTGAAACTTTGCTGTCCCTCGATTAGTTTACTGATCAAAGGAAAACGAGAGGACGCACACCGATGCCGAAAGACAGCTTCACCGCCCCGGCGGATGCTCTGACGCTCCGCAAGCCCGAGAAGACCGATGGCGCCGCCATCTGGGAGCTCGTGCGCGCGTGCAAGCCGCTCGACGAGAATTCGATGTACTGCAATCTCGTACAGGCCGAGCACTTCCGCGACACCTGCGTCGTGGCCGAGCTTGACGGCGAGGTCGTCGGCTGGATCTCGGGTCACATGATCCCCAACGAAGACACGTTCTTTGTCTGGCAGGTGGCCGTCGGTGCGCAGGCGCGTGGCCTTGGTCTTGGCAAGCAGATGCTGCTGCACCTGGTGAACCGCGACGAGACCACCGAGGCGCGCGCGCTCAAGACCACCATCACGCAAGACAACGACGCCTCGTGGGGGCTGTTCCGCAGCTTTGCCCGCACCGTCGGCGGCGAGCTGAGCGACGCCCCGCATTACCACAAGGACGACCACTTCGGTGGTCACCACGATACGGAACACCTGGTGACGGTGACCTTGCCCCGCAAGCAGGCCGCCAGGCTGCGCGCCGCCTGACCGGCAGCGCCCGCAGGTCCACACCGTCATCCTCATATCCCTGATCCCAAGTCCCGAAAGGACGTAAGACATGACACGCGATATCTACACGCGCCGCGAAAGCGAAGCGCGCTCCTACTGCCGTTCGTTCCCCACCAGCTTCGTCAAGGCGCAGGGCTCGATCCTGACCGACGAGGCGGGCCGCGACTACATCGACTTTCTCGCCGGCTGTTCGTCGCTGAACTACGGCCACAATGACCCCGACATGAAGGCCGCGCTGATCGAGCATATCAGCGCCGATGGCGTCACCCACGGGCTCGACATGCACACCGAACAGAAAGAAGCCTTTCTGACCGCCTTTGAAGACATCGTGCTGCGCCCGCGCAACATGGACCACAAGGTGATGATGGTCGGCCCGACCGGCACCAATGCCGTCGAGGCCGCGATGAAGCTGGCCCGCAAGGTCACCGGCCGTCACAACATCGTCGCCTTCACCAATGGCTTTCATGGCATGACCATGGGCGCGCTGGCCGCGACCGGCAACAGCGGCAAGCGGGGCGGCGGCGGCATGCCGCTTCAGGGCGTCACCCACCTGCCCTTCGAAGGCGCCTTCGGCCCCGATGTCGATACGCTCAAGCAGATCGAATTCATGCTCGACAACCCGTCGTCGGGGCTTGATGCGCCGGCTGCGTTCCTGATCGAGCCGGTGCAGGGCGAAGGTGGCCTGAACGCGGCCTCCGCCGACTGGCTGCGCGGCATCGCGGCGCTGGCGAAAAAGCATGGCGCGCTGCTGATCCTCGATGACATCCAGGCTGGCATCGGCCGCACCGGCACGTTCTTTTCCTTCGAGGAGATGGGCATCGAGCCGGACCTGATCCCGCTGGCGAAATCGCTGTCGGGCTTCGGGCTGCCCTTCGCCGCGCTGCTGGTCAAGCCGCAGCATGACATCTGGAAGCCCGCCGAGCACAACGGCACCTTCCGCGGCAACACCCATGCCTTTGTCACCGCCCGCGTGGCGCTGGAGAAATTCTGGAAGGACAGCGCCTTTCAGGACAGCCTCAAGGACAAGATCCGCACCGTCGAGACCGGCCTGACCTCCATCGCCGACATGGTCGACGGGGCCTTCCTCAAGGGGCGCGGCCTGATGCGGGGCGTCAATGTCGGCTCGGGCGATCTGGCTGGCGCGATCTGCGCCGAGGCGTTCAAGCGCGGCCTCATCATCGAAACATCGGGCGCCCATGACGAGGTGGTCAAGGTGCTGGCACCGCTGACCACCACGGATGAGCAGTTCGCGGCAGGGTTCGAGATCCTGCGCGATGCCACCCGCGCCGCCCTTTCCGACACAATGAAAATCGCAGCGGAGTAACTCCTCATGATCGTACGCGACTTCAACAAGCTCAAGAACACCGACAAGCACGTGGCCGATGCGCAGTGGACATCCACCCGGATGCTGCTGGCGCAGGATGGCATGGGCTTTTCCTTCCACATCACCGTGCTCGAGGCCGGATCGGAACATACCTTCCATTACAAGCACCACTTTGAATCGGTGTATTGCATGGCGGGCAAGGGTTCGATCACCGACATCGCCACCGGCGAGACCCACGAGATCAAGCCCGGCGTCATGTATGCGCTGAACCTGCACGACAAGCACATCCTGCGCGCCGAGGAAGAGCTGCACATGGCCTGCTGCTTCAACCCGCCGGTGACCGGCACCGAGGTGCACCGCGAGGATGGCTCCTACGCGCCGGCCGAGGAGGTGGCGTAAGCCATGGCACAGCATACCGTTGAAAAGATCGGCGGGACATCCATGTCCCGCGTTCATGAGCTGCGGGATACCCTGCTGATCGGCGAGCGCACAGGTGCGGACCTTTACGGGCGTATCTTCGTGGTCTCGGCCTTCGGCGGTATCACCAACCTGCTGCTCGAACACAAGAAGACCGGCGAGCCGGGCGTCTTTGGCCAGTTCGCCGCGTCCGACAACAGCCATGGCTGGCACGACGCGCTCAACCGCGTTGGCGATGCGATGATCGAGGCGCATACCAGCGTGCTGGAGCATCCCGCCGATATCGAGCAGGCGACCGATTTTGTGCGTACCCGCATCGACGGGGCGCGCAACTGCCTGATCGATCTGGCGCGGGTCTGTTCGTATGGCCATTTCCGCCTGTCGGAGCACATGCTTCAGACGCGCGAGCTGCTGTCGGGCATGGGCGAAGCGCATTCGGCGTTCGTCACCGTGCTGATGCTTCAGCGTGCCGGGGTGAATGCCCGTTTCGTCGACCTGAGCGGCTGGCGCGGCGAGGGCGATGTCTCGCTCGAGCAGCGCATCCTTGGCGCGATGGAGGGCATCGACCCGATGCTCGAAATGCCCATTGTGACGGGCTATGCGCAATGCGCCGAAGGGCTGATGCGCGAATTCGACCGGGGCTATTCCGAGGTGACCTTTTCGATGCTGGCGTCGCTGACGCAGGCGCGCGAAGCGATCATCCACAAGGAATTCCACCTGTCCTCGGCAGACCCGAACCTTGTCGGCCATGGCGCCGCCCGCAAGCTGGGCCGGACCAATTATGACGTGGCCGACCAGATGTCGAACATGGGCATGGAGGCGATCCACCCCAAGGCCGCCAAGACGCTGCGCCAGGCCGATGTGCCGCTGCGCGTCACCAACGCCTTTGAGCCGCAGGACCCCGGCACGCTGATCGACGACGAAGCGGCGGAAACGCCCGCTGTCGAGATGGTCACCGGCCTTGATATCATCGCGCTCGAACTGTTCGAGCAGGACATGGTGGGGGTCAAGGGATACGACGCCGCGATCCTCGAGGTGCTGACGCGCCATGACGTGCGCATCGTGTCGAAAGTGTCGAATGCCAACACCATCACCCACTATGTCGACAGCTCGCTGTCGGCGATGCGCAAGGTCGAAAAAGATCTGCGCAAGATCTACCCGTCGGCCCGGATCGGCTCGCGGACGCTGGCGATGGCGGCGGTGATCGGGCGCGACCTTGCCGGCTTGTCCTGCCTTCAGCGCGGCCTCGTGGCCATCGCCGAGGAAGGGCTGGAGGCGCTTGGCGCCAGCCAGGGTCCGCGCAACGTCGACGTTCAGTTCATCATGGAGCGCGAGTTGCTGCAGCCGGTGATCAAGGCGCTGCACAGGACATTCATCGAAGAGGTTCCGGCGATCCGCGCCGCCGCCTGATTTCTCGCAACCTCAACAGTTACGGCCCGCCCCATTTTCCGTGGGGCGGGCCGTTTTGCATCGCGCCCGTGGCGCGGGCGTCTCGCACCGTGCGACTGCTGTGCGGGGTGTTGCCGTCGGAAGCCTCCGGCGGGGATATTTGTCGCCAGAAGAAACGCAGGGCGCGCGCCTTGGCTGAGGGCGGCGATACAAAAGCCCCGCCCGCCGGTGGGGACGGACGGGGCTGGCGTGGACGGGACCGGGCAGTGCCCGGCCCTGCCGGATCAGGCGTATTTCACGTCGAACCGGTCGGCATCCATCACCTTGGTCCAGGCGGCGACGAAATCGCTGGCGAACTTCGCCTTGTTGTCATCTTGCGCGTAGACCTCTGCATAGGAGCGCAGCACCGAGTTCGACCCGAACACAAGGTCGGCGCGGGTCGCGGTGTAGACGCGCTCGCCGCTCTTGCGGTTGCGGATCTCGTAGCTGCCATCCGCAACCGGGTGCCAGCTGTAGGCCATGTCGGTGATCACGTCGAAGAAGTCCGGCGTGAGCGCACCGGGCGTCTGGGTGAACACGCCATGCGCGCTGCCACCGTGGTTGGTGTTCATGACGCGCATGCCCCCAACCAGAACCGTCATCTCGGACGCGGTCAGACCCATCAGCTGCGCCCGGTCGAGCATCATCTCTTCGGGAGAGACGACATACTCTTCCTTCTGCCAGTTGCGGAACCCGTCGGCGAGCGGTTCCATCGGCTCGAAGCTTTCGGCGTCGGTCTGCTCTTGCGTGGCATCGCCCCGGCCCGGCGTGAAGGGCACGGCAATGTCATTGCCACCGGCCTTGAGCGCCTGTTCCAGACCGACGTTACCCGCCAGAACGATTGTATCCGCCAGCGATGCGCCAGCCTCGGCCGCGATGGGCTCGAGCGCCGCGAGAACCTTGGCCAGACGCGCCGGCTCGTTGCCCGCCCAGTCCTTTTGCGGGGCCAGCCGGATGCGCGCGCCGTTGGCGCCGCCGCGACGGTCAGAGCCGCGGAAGGTGCGCGCGCTGTCCCATGCGGTCGCGATCAGCTCTGCTGCCGGGATGCCGGTCGCGGCGATCTTTGCCTTGAGCGCATCGACGTCATAGCCGGTCGATCCTGCGGGGATCGGATCCTGCCAGATCAGATCTTCGGACGGAACATCGGGGCCAAAATACACCGACTTCGGGCCAAGATCGCGGTGCGTCAGCTTGAACCAGGCGCGGGCGAACGTGTCCGAGAAATACGCCGGGTCGGCGATGAACCGCTCGCAGATGGCGCGGTAGGACGGGTCCATCTTCAGCGCCATGTCGGCGTCGGTCATCATCGGCATGGTCTTGATCGAGGCATCCTCGACATCGACCGGCATGTCTTCTTCGGCGATCTCGACCGGCTTCCACTGCAGCGCACCGGCGGGGGATTTGGTCAGTTCCCACTCATGGCCGAAGAGCATGTCGAAATAGCCCATGTCCCACTGGGTCGGGTTCGTGGTCCAGGCGCCCTCGGGGCCGCCGGCCAGAACGTCACGGCCAATGCCGCGGCCCTTCTTGGGCATCCAGCCAAGGCCCTGATCCTCGAGACCGGCCGCTTCGGGCTCGGCACCGATGTTGTCCGGGCTGGCGGCGCCATGGCACTTGCCGATGGTGTGGCCGCCTGCGGTCAGCGCCACGGTTTCCTCGTCGTTCATCGCCATGCGGGCGAAGGTCTCGCGCATGTGCTGCGCGGTGGCCAGCGGGTCGGGATTGCCGTTGACGCCTTCGGGGTTGACGTAGATCAGGCCCATCTGCACGGCGGCCAGCGGGTTGGCCAGCGTATCGGGCTTGTCGACGCTACCATAGCGGTTGTCGGACGGCGCGAGCCATTCCTTTTCCGAACCCCAGTAGGTGTCTTTCTCGGGGTGCCAGATGTCTTCGCGGCCAAAGGCGAAACCAAAGGTCTTGAGACCGGCCATCTGGTAGGCGACCGTCCCGGCATAGACCATCAGGTCGGCCCAAGAGATCTTGTTGCCGTATTTCTTCTTGACCGGCCACAGGATGCGGCGGCCCTTGTCGGTGTTGGCGTTGTCGGGCCAGCTGTTGAGCGGCGCAAAGCGCTGGTTGCCGGTCCCGGCACCACCGCGGCCATCGGCGAGGCGATAGGACCCGGCAGAGTGCCACGCCACGCGCGCCATCATGCCAAGATAGCTGCCCCAGTCACCGGGCCACCACTCGACACTTTCCTCGAGACACTTGCGCACATCCGCTTCGAACGCATCGAAATCGAGGCCCTTGAGCGCCTCGCGATAGTTGTAATCCGCGCCCATCGGGTTGGTCTTGCTGTCCTGCTGGTGCAGGATGTCGAGGTTGAGCGCGTTGGGCCACCAGTCCATCACCGAGGTGCCGCTGGCCGTCATGCCACCATGCGCCACCGGGCATTTGCCGCCACCGCGTCCGCTTTCGTTGATCTGTCCTTCGACGGTCTTGTTCATGAACTCGCTCCCGTGTCCTGTCTGCTTCGTAAGATGGCAACTGCCGCGGATCACGCGGGCTGTCACTGTCTGGAATCGTTCTAGCAAGCCACCATCATAAAGGCTAATTGCATTTTCTGACCATTACGATAAGCAGAGATGATGATAAGCCTGTCCATGCGCCACCTGAGATATTTCGACGCCCTCGCCCGTGTGGGTCATTTCGGCCGCGCGGCGGAAAGCTGCGCGATCAGCCAGCCCGCGCTGTCGATGCAGATCAAGGAGCTCGAAGAACTGGTCGGCGCGCCGCTGGTCGAACGCGGCGCCCGGCAGATGCGGCTGACCGGGCTGGGCGAGGATTTCGCCGCCCGCGTGCGCGACATTCTCAGCGCGGTCGACGATCTGGCCGACCTTGCCCGCGCCTCGCAAGAGCGCCTGACCGGGCGGCTGCGCATCGGCGTGATCCCGACCGTTGCGCCCTATCTGCTGCCCGGCATCATCACCGCCCTTGGCGAGGCGCACCCCGGCCTCGATCTGCGCCCGCGCGAAGCCGTCACCGGGCGGCTGATCGAAGACCTTCTGGCGGGTCGGCTCGACACCGCCATCGTGGCGCTGCCGATTTCGGAACCCTCGCTGGAAGAGGTGGCGCTGTTCGACGAGGATTTCGTGCTGGTGCGTGCCCCCGAAGACGCGGGCAAGCCGGTGCCCGACCCGGCCGAGCTGAAACAGATGCGCCTGCTGCTGCTCGAAGAAGGGCATTGTTTTCGCGATCAGGCGCTGTCGTTCTGCAAGCTCTCGCCCTCGGTGGCGCGCGATCTGATGGAAGGTTCGTCGCTAAGCACCCTTGTGCAGATGGTCGGCGCGGGCATCGGCGTGACGCTGGTGCCCGAGATTGCCCTGCCGATCGAAACCCGCTCGGCGCAGGTGTCGGTGGCGCAGCTGCCCGAGCCAAGGCCGCGCCGCACCATCGGCATGGTCTGGCGGCGCTCCAACCCGCTTGGCCCGCAGCTGTCGCGGATTTCGGCCACCCTAAGCACGGCGGGCATCGCCGCCCATGCAAAGGCAAGGTTCGCCCCCGCCAGCGCGGCGCCCCACGATGACCTCGCGGATAGATAGCCGCATGCATTCGGCGCATTGCCGCTAATGTCATGCCAAAGGCTTGATGTGGGTCATATGGTTCTGCGCCGCGCGGGCGTGGCCGCAGGAGAGAGTATCGCATCACGGGCGCGAAGATCAGGGCAGCCAGTCTTCTGGCGTCGGTCGCCTTCGAGGCCGGGTTGATGTGCCAGACCTTTCTGTCTTTTGGGGCCGAAAGGCGCGGCGCCCCGGTTATGAGGTCCGCCCCCCCCTTTTGGCTGCGCGTCCAAGTGTGCCGCCCGCATTAGCTGATCGTGCCGGGCGACACCCTTCTGGACGCGCCTGTCATCACCGCAGGGCGGCGCGAAGGCGGCGGCATATTCGTCTACTCAAGCAAGCCGGGTGAACAGATGGCCGAGCGTTTCGGCCAACGCGCCGAGGCGATCGATGTCAATACGCCGGCGACAATCTGCTTCGGGCAGCCCATTCCCATCGCCGCGCTGCTGTCGATGCTACCTACCCTCACCAGCACCCTGCGCGCCGCATGGCCGAGTCGAACGGCCCGCCCGCCCCACTGATCAAGCTGCGCGCCTTTTGCCTCTTCCCCGCCGAGGCAGCCGACATCCATCGGGCGATCTCGCCCGACGTGGGCGGCGTTGTCGGCTTCGAAGTCGCCGCGGCGCTGACAGGCTGGAAATACATGCCGACGCTGCACAATCACGCCACCGGTCTTGGCGGGCGCGACATCCCCGAAACCACATGGGCCGATCTCATCGCCTCGATCAAAGACCCCGACACGCCCGCCTTTTCGATCTGCGCGCCTGTCAGGGCTGCCGCGAGGCGCTGGCCGCCCGGCAGGCCATGGAAAGCGCCAGACCGGATGTGAGGGTCGCCAACGCCACCGGCCGCCTCGAGGTATTCACCACCCCATGGCCGCAATCGGCATGACGGGTACTGCGAATCCATTCCCTCGCAAACACCGCGGCGGTGGCAAGCGGCAGGAAGGGGCTGACATCGCCGATCAACAGACACGCGGGGCCTCGGGCCATGTCGGGGCATCGCTTCACTTTCACACCGGCAGCCGGCGCTCGACCGAATGGTTCGCACATGTGCACGCCAAGGCCCTCTGCCACGCTGCCTGACCGGCAGGCGAGCACCAGCAGGCATCGTTCGTGCTGATGCGGGAAGCAGGCAGGGAAATCCTTTGTGACGGCATCCCCCTTGCGTCTTCCCACACCCCTGCGAAAGGGCCTGCAACCATGCCGAGATCAACGGCGCGCTGGCTCGGTGACGAGGCGGCGCCCCAAGGCTGGGCCTATCCTGCGCCGGTTCCCGCCAAGGACGCACCGACGGTAGCCATCTTCGGCGTAGGCCCCAGAGGCTCGGGCGCAAAGTGACGCTGCATCATTTCAAGACGCGTTATCTACCGGCCCTGCTTATCCCGTGCTGTCAGCCGGACAAAGCATGGGATGTTGCACGCGCATTGCCACCGCCTCACCGAGAGAGGCTACCGCTGCTGCGTGAATTCATCGATCACCGGCGCTTACCAGAAGCGCAGGACGTCGTCGTTCACCTACAATAGACCTGTGCCGCCTGATGAAGCGCTGGAGCAAGACAAGTGACCCTTGTCACCGCCTCCGGCCTTCTGGGACCGCAAGCCGAAGCAGGCGATCTGATCCACGTGATGCGGCGAAAGCGGGAGGAAGCCTTGGAAGAAGGCATCGAGTTCATCGACCACGCCACCGTGAGCTGGCTGATCATAAAGCGCTCAAAGGTCACCGGAGACGAAGTCATCGCGCTGCGCAAAGATCGCAAGGTCGGACGGGCACAAGATGCGGATCGCCTTTGAAGACCCTGCCCGCCGACATGATCGCCCCCTGCATCGGCGGGTAATTCCCCCGTTTTTGCGGGGGCTTGGTCGTAGAATTTATGCGGCCATTTTCAGTTTCTGGACGGGTGTCATCCCGCCGTTGCCCATGTTGGG